>JBDTMM010000163.1:0-5726 GCA_039934275.1 Flavitalea sp.
ATCAAATAAAAGCCTTTCGATCGCTTGATGATATTTGAATCGGCTTCGCCTACATAACCCATGATGTGGGCCGCAGCATTGAACGGATATACGCGCACAGGTCTTTCCACAAGCGCAAAGCCCGGGAATTTCCAGATATTCTCATCCAGCCTGGCATAAATATCAGGCGGCAGTAAATCTTCATATATAGATGGCCGGTATCTTCCGTTCTTGATCTTCGCATCGCGCATGCGGGCGATAAATTCAGTAGTGTCAATTCCAAGGAGTATACATAAACTCGCTGTATCTATATTCTTTACTTCGCTTGGTGTAACAACAAGATCGTACATGATGGTGTTGTTGAGTATCGCTTTTCCATTACGGTCGTAGATGATGCCACGGTTTGGATAAACTACTTTTCTGAACACGGCATTGTTCATTGCGAGCTGGCGGTAATTATCCGATATAACCTGGAGGTTAAAAAGCTGTAGTATGATGATGAGAAATACACCAAGAAAGATCAGGCGGATGATAGTGCTTCTCGACTGGTTAAAAACGGACATAGGATTTATATATAATTAGGCTGTATTGGTCCGAAACTTTTCTTTTCGAAAAAATAACAATTCCGTTACAAAGATAAGCAGCATACTCACACCTGTACTCGCCAGCACTTTTCCAATGAAATAAAAGAAAGATCCAAATTCAATCCATTCTAAAAATACCAGATATCCGTTATGAAGCAAAGTTAAAATGAAAACATACGTTGCATAAGGGGCAAGCCCCATGCTGGTGATAGACGGAGAGCTGTAATTCTGTTCTGCACCCTCCTGACGGATGAGTATATTCACTAGGAATGGCCTCAGGTAAGCGATAAGCGTACACGGTGCCGCATGCAGGCCGGGGGTTTTTGTAAAGTAATCCATGGTTAAACCGAATATAAACCCGATCAGCGTAAGCGTTATTCTGGGCGTATTAAAAGGCAGCCAGAGTATATATAGAAAATATAAATAGGGCACCACGAACTGGTGCAGGGGTTTGATCTGAAACAGCACAAATTCCTGCAGCAGAATGAACAGGAAAAAGCGGATGATATTTTTTACCAGCTTGCTCATTGGTTCTTGCGCGCCGCCTCCTCTACTTTTTTTTGTTCTTCTTTCTGAAGATTATCCACCACGTTCACATATTCCACATTATAGAAATTGGTTGAAGGCTTTATCTGCAATGAAAAAAAGTTGCTCGATTTATCACTCACTACTTCCGCTACCGTACCGATCATAATCCCCGGAGGAAAAGAAAGCGAATATCCGCTAGTGATCACCGAATCGCCCTTTAATACTTTGGCGCTTTTAGGTATGTTGATCATGGTGATGATCTCGGGAGATTTTCCATCCCACTGTACCTTTCCTATTTCACCACCTTTCTGCAACTTGGCCGATACGCTGCTTTGACGGTTGAGCATGGTCATTACCACTGCAAAGTTTTCGCTGGTGTTCACCACCATTCCTACCAATCCGTTTGCGCTTACCACGCCCATGTCTTTGGTTACGCCTTGTTTTTCGCCGCGGTGTATGGTGATGTAATTATTTTGCATCCCCACCGAATTGTTCACCACGCGTGCGCCACGGTAAAGGTATCTCCTGAAAGTGCCTAATGTATCGTAACGTACCGTATCGATATTGATTTTAATCGCGGTGTCGGCATCCTGGAAATTATTTTTCTGAACGTTTAGCAGCTGTTCATTTTGCGCAGCGAGCATCTCGTTCGTCTTTTTGAGATGAAAATAATATTCAACGTTATTGTATTTGGAACTTACGCGGCCGGTGAGTTCGTTGGCCACGCCCATAAAGGCGGCCTCATGGAACTTGTTGTACCTGAATAGAAAAGTTAAAGCGACAATCTGCAACACCAGGAAAAAGAGAAAATTAAAATACCTCCTGATGAAGAGAAAAATATTTCGCACTGAACAACTGTTTTATATTTTCTCCCACCTGCGCCAAGGCTTCGGTGGGGTTTACCTCATTACAAAAGGATACCTGTCATAATGCTTTAGCGCAAGTCCTGTACCTCTTACCACACTTTTCAATGGATCGTCAGCAACGTGCACCGGCAATTTTATTTTCTGGCTGAGGCGCTTATCGAGCCCCCTCAATAACGCACCACCGCCTGTTAGATAAAGGCCCCTGCGATAAATGTCACCTGCCAGTTCGGGCGGTGTCATTTCGAGTGCCTTTAATATGGCTTCTTCTATTTTAAAAATGCTTTTATCAAGGGCTTCCGCTACTTCCTGGTAACTTACCATGATCTGTTTTGGAATTCCTGTTACGAGGTCACGGCCATTTACTGGCATATCTTCAGGAGCGGTTTCGAGATCTTTCATTGCCGCGCCTATGTTTATTTTTATTTGCTCTGCCGTTCTTTCGCCTATCAGCAAGCTATGGTAACGACGAAGCGCTTCCATAATATCGGCGGTAAATTCATCACCCGCAATACGGATCGACTGATCGCAGACGATACCCGCGAGTGCAATCACTGTAATACCTGTGGTACCACCACCAATATCAATGATCATATTCCCTACCGGTTCTTCCACATCAATGCCAATACCGAGTGCAGCAGCCATTGGTTCGTGAAGCAGGTACACTTCTTTTGCCCCGGCCTGTTCTGCGCTGTCGCGAACTGCTCGTTTCTCCACTTCGGTAATACTACTAGGAATACATATCATCATCCTCCAGCTCGGGGGAAACAATGGCTTTTTAGGGTAGATCATTTTGATCATCTCCCTTATCATTAACTCAGCGGCGTTAAAATCTGCAATTACTCCGTCTTTCAGCGGTCTCACGGTGCGGATACTCTCATGGGTTTTTTCGTGCATCATCAGCGCACGTTTTCCTACAGCAAGAACAGTTTTTGGGTTGTTCCTGTCGAGCGCAACTATGCTTGGCTCATTGACTACAATCTCTTCGTTATGAATAATGAGGGTATTGGCGGTCCCCAGGTCCATCGCGATCTCCTGCGTTAGAAAATTGAATAATCCCATTTTAATCTTTCTTATATAGGTGTCAGATTTTAAATCAGAACTTTATGCGCAAAATTGACGGAAATAATCCGAATTAGCAAAGTAAAGCATTGACTGGCAATATAAACTTCAAATGCCTCGCGTTTATTGTTTTATGCAGTATATTCTCCCGTAAAAATTGGTTTGAAGAGCCATTAAACCACTATCTGAATTCCCAACCGATATCATTCCTGAAATAAATGCCGTCGAAATCCATGAGGCTGAGCATTTCCAGTGAGTTACTTACCGCCTCATCTATATTTTCACCAAAAGAAGTTACACAGAATACCCTGCCACCGCTGGTGATCACTTCGCCGTCTTTCTCGGTGGTTCCGGCATGAAAAACCATTACCCCCGGCACCTTTACACCAAGACCGGTAATAGGATGGCCCCTTTCATAGGTGCCCGGGTAACCCCCGCTGACCGCCATAACGGTACAAGCAACACGAGGATCTTCCTCAATCACCACCGTATCCAACTTCCCTTCGGCCGTTGCGGCGAATATTTCTATCAGATCGTTCTTCAGCCTCGGTATCACCACTTCTGTTTCGGGGTCGCCCAGCCTGCAATTGTATTCGATAAGGTAGGGCTCCTCTTCCACTTTTATTATGCCGAAAAAAACAAAGCCCTTATACAGAATATTATCCTTTTTCAATCCTTCCATTGTAGGAATGATCACCTTGTCGTTCACTTTCTTCATGAATACTGCATCTGCAAACGGAACCGGGCTCACCGCTCCCATTCCGCCGGTATTTGCCCCCTTGTCTCCTACATGAATCCTTTTATAATCTTTTGCAGTGGGCAACAAAATGTGGTTAACGCCATCCGACAATACAAAAACGCTTACTTCAATTCCTTTCAGGAACTCTTCCACCACAACTTTTTTCCCTGCTTCACCAAATTTACTTTGGTGAATCATGAGCTCATACTCACTCATTGCTTCCACATAGGAATTGCAGATCATTACGCCTTTACCGGCGGCAAGACCATCGGCCTTTAATACGATTGGCAAGGGATGATTTTGTAAATACGGAATGCCATCGGGGTAATTGGTAGAATCGAATTCGCGATAGCCGGCCGTGGGAATATTATGCCGTAACATAAATTTTTTTGCGAAGGCCTTGCTTCCTTCAAGTTGTGCCGCTTCGCGGGATGGACCTATTACCGCGATGTGTTTTAGTTCTTCTTCAAGAAAAAAATCTACGATGCCATTCACGAGCGGCTCTTCAGGACCCACGATCACCATGCCGATATTTTCATCCAAACAAAGCTTTTTGATGGCTGCAAAATCGGATGGAGAAAGATTTACATTGGTGCCACATTGCGAAGTTCCTGCGTTGCCGGGGGCTATAAACAACTTGTCACATTGTTTGCTTTTTGCAATCTTCCAGGCCAGGGCGTGTTCCCTGCCTCCATTTCCTAATATTAAGAGGTTCATAGTGTGAAGGGATTTTTCCAGATGTGCAAATTTCGTGAATCCAAAGTAGATTGTCCAATTAAATTAGATGCGCGGCAAAGGCATGTGTAATTAATTGCTACATTAGGCACTCAAATCTTACCTCTAAAAACAGATTCATGCAGCAACCTACCGATAAGGTTAAACACCCCCGTGGCTTATATGTTCTTTTTTTTACCGAGATGTGGGAACGTTTTGGTTATTACCTCATGATCGGCATTCTTTTCCTTTACCTTTCTGACACCACCGTTCATGGGGGTCGGGGTTTCGACACCATTACTGCAATTGATATTGTGGGCACCTATGTGGCCCTGGTTTACCTCACCCCTTTCATAGGTGGTTTACTGGCCGACCGCTTTCTGGGCTATACCCGCTCGATATTCATCGGCGGCTCCTTAATGGCACTGGGTTATTTTTTGCTAGCCGTCCCTGGCAGCAATGCTACTATGTACACGGCACTTCTTTTGGTAATTATAGGCAACGGCTTTTTCAAACCGAATATCAGCACCCTCTTAGGGAACATTTATAATAAAGAAGAATTAAAACCCAGGAAGGATGCAGCTTATAATATATTCTATATGGGCATCAACATTGGTGCCTTTGCCTGCAATTTCGTTGCCTCTTATCTGCGAAATAATTATACCTGGGGATATGCATTCGCTGCGGCTGGAGTAGGTATGTTGCTGGGTATGATATGGTTCGCCACAGGCACCAAATACGTTAAACACGCAGATGTTATAAAACCACAGCAGCAAGGCGATATACCCGTTTCTAAAATTGCGCTGTATGTTTTTTTACCAGCCGCGATTGCGGGGGCAATTGGATGGTTCATCCCCGGTAATTTAATAGGTTCGGATTCCAACGACGCATTCATCTTCGCCTGTGTACCCATCATTATTTTCTATCTCTCGTTATGGCTGCGCGCAAAAGGATTCGACAAAAGAAGACTGGGCACCCTCCTGACTCTTTTTGTAGTAGCTATCGTATTCTGGAACATATATAATCAAAATTCCACAGCACTAACTATTTGGGCCGAAACTTACACCAATCGCGAGATGCCTTCTTCTGTAGAAGGTGCTTTGAAACCATTTGGGATGATGCAAACAATCGATTCCAAACCACAGCAAATACAGGTAATGGATAACCAGTTCAGGGTTAAAAGCGATGACCATGGAAAGGTGCTTTTGGAAAACGGCAACGATCTGGCTGCCGTAATCGCCATGCTGCGCAAAGCCA
>JBDTMM010000164.1:0-5722 GCA_039934275.1 Flavitalea sp.
AAAAAAGCGCTGGCTGGCACAGGGTGAAACCGATTTCCAGGAACTGCTGGAAGAAAATCCGCTGCCTGCCTCCATCGACTTTTATACCAATAGCCGGTATGTTCAAAAAGACAGTTTAAATATGATCAAGGCCGATCTTGCGGGCCGCTCAATGTTGGTGCAGGCCGTAAATTACCCTGCTTCACTGGTTGAAAAAATGGGTCCTGCCATGCAGTGGATACTTATAGGGCTTGTGATACTCGCCGCCGTATTTTCACTTTTGTCAATCGTACTTATTGATAACACCATCAGGCTGGCGATGTACAGCAACCGTTTCCTGATCAAGACCATGCAAATGGTTGGCGCCACAAGGGGATTTATTTCGAGACCGATGAATTACAGAGCGGTTGTGAATGGAGCGATAGCGGCAATAATATCTATTTCGCTAATTTACCTGATCATTGTACTGTTCGAAAATTACCTGCCTTATTTAAGAGACCTTCGCGATAATGGCATGTTGCTGATGTTGTTTGGTTTTCTTTTTGTTCTTGGTATCGGCATCAGTTATATCAGCACCCACCGGAGTGTAATTAAATACCTGAAAATGAGCCTCGACGACCTTTATTAATTACTGATGCATTAATTGTTTGACAATTACTCAATCAAACTTCTCATTTACCCATTTACTTTTTACTTTTAAGTTTCAAAAATATAATATGAGCGAAAAGAAAATCACCGGCACCTCTGCTCCTGCGGAAAGCCTTTTTGGCAAGGAAAATTACAAGTGGATCATCGGCGGGCTGATTGTGATCGCACTCGGGTTGATCCTGATGGCGGGTGGACGTAGTGAAGACCCAAATGTATTTAATCCAAAAGAAGTGTACAGCTTTACAAGGATCACTGTGGCTCCAATACTTATTCTTATCGGACTTACCGTTGAGATTTTTGCCATTTTTCGTAAACCGAAGGCATAATACAAATGGATTTATTTCAGTCGATCATTATCGCAATTGTTGAGGGTCTCACCGAATTTCTGCCTGTTTCTTCCACAGGCCATATGATCATCACCAGTACGTTGCTGGGAATCAGTAAAGACGAATTCACCAAAATGTTCGAAGTGGCGATACAGCTCGGCGCGATACTCGCCGTGGTGGTATTGTACTGGAGAAAGTTCTTTGATTTTTCCAAATGGCAATTTTATGTAAAGCTGATCGTTGCCGTTATTCCGGCGCTGATATTAGGAAAATTATTTTCCGATAAGATCGACGCGATGCTCGAAAGCCCCACTACTGTTGCGGTTTCATTATTACTCGGTGGTATAATATTATTATTTATTGATAAGGTTTTCCGTGGTGAAGGAATTGAAAAAGAAGAAGAGATATCTTATAAAAAGGCGTTTATTATCGGTGTGTGGCAATGCCTCGCAATGATACCTGGGGTTAGCAGAAGTGCTTCATCAATTATAGGCGGAATGCAACAAAAGCTGAGCAGGAAACTCGCCGCTGAGTTTTCATTCTATCTTGCAGTGCCTACCATGGTGGCTGCCACCGGTTATAAACTAATGAAGGGATATAAAACCTTTACATCGGAGCACATAAAACTTTTACTGGTTGGCAACGTGGTGGCGTTTATAGTGGCACTGCTCGCAATAAAGTTCTTCATAGGATTTTTGCAGAAGCACGGGTTTCGTTTATTTGGCTGGTACAGGATTGCAGCGGGTATAATTTTGCTGGTGCTCATCTGGAAAGGAATTATCGTAGAATAAAAATAATTTCCATCCCATGCAGGATGTATTGACTTCTTATAAGGCCCCCCAAAAGGTGATTAATTCCTGGTGCCTTTACGATTGGGCAAATTCAGCATACAACCTTGTTATTACATCCACTATTTTTCCTGCATATTATGAAGCCGTAACAAATGGCCGAAACCCCGCAAATACCGTTTATTTTTTAGGGCGGGAGTACGTTAATACAGCCCTGTATAATTATGCACTCGGAGTGGCATTTATAATCGTTGCACTGTTGTCGCCAGTCCTTACTTCCATAGCAGATACGCGTGGTAATAAAAAGAATTTCATGCGTTTTTTTTGCACCGTGGGCAGTATTGCCTGCGCAGGACTTTATTTCTTTACGCCAACAGAGCTTCCCGGCGGAGGCACTGCATTGAGTTCGGGTTCCCTTCATTTTGGAATTATTTGCATGGTCATATCGTGTATAGGGTTCTGGGGCAGCCTCGTTTTTTATAATTCCTACCTGCCGGATCTTGTACCGGAAGATATGCGCGACCGCGTTAGTGCCAAAGGTTATACCTGGGGTTATATTGGCAGCGTGCTCCTGCAGATGATTTGTTTTATCATTGTCTTTTTCCCCAGTGCATTCGGTCTCCACACTCCATTTGAACAAAACTATATGCCTGCACGCATTTCATTTGTTCTTGTTGGAATATGGTGGCTCGGCTTCGCGCAAATTCCTTTCAGGCTGTTACCCAAAGGCAATATTAAAACGAACAATGAAAAAAGCAATGTGTTTAAGATCGGCTTTGCAGAGTTAAAAAAGGTTTGGGTGCAGGTAAAACACCTTCCCGTTCTTAAAAGATTTTTGTATTCCTTTTTCTGGTACAGTGCAGGCATACAAACCGTATTTCTCGCCGCCACTCAATTCGGGGCCAAGGAACTTCACCTGCCTACGAATAAACTGATCATCACCATCATGATTATTCAACTCGTGGCCATTCCCGGTGCCATATTAATATCAAGACTTTCGGAAAAATTCGGCAACCTCCGCATACTGAGCTTCGTTGTTTTATTATGGGTAGGTCTTTGTGGTGCAGCGTATTTTATTACAACGGACATACAGTTTTATATTCTCGGCGCAGTAGTTGGATTAATTATGGGAGGCATACAATCCGTAAGCCGTTCTACTTATTCCAACCTCATGCCCCACACAAAAGACACCGCATCCTTCTTCAGTTTTTACGACGTAACCGAAAAGATTGCATTGGTAATTGGAATGTTCAGTTTTGGATATGTTGAAGAACTGACGGGATCGATGAGAAATTCAGTACTTGCACTCATGACCTTCTTCCTGTTGGGTTTCGTATTCCTCATATGGACCATCACCACGCAGAAAAAAGCATTACTAACGACCAACTATAGCCTATGAAATTGCACGTGATCAATACCGGCTATTTTAAACTGGATGGCGGTGCCATGTTTGGCGTGGTGCCAAAGTCAATATGGAACAAACTGAATCCTGCCGATGAACAAAACCTCTGCAACTGGGCTATGCGTTGTTTATTAATTGAAGATGAAAAAAGGCTGATTTTGATTGATACCGGCATCGGAAATAAACAAGACGAAAAATTCTTTGGCCATTATCACCTAAGCAAAATAAAAAGTATCGAAGAATGCTTAAATGAAATAGGTTTTTCCAATAACCACATCACCGATGTATTTCTTACCCACCTCCATTTCGATCATGTGGGCGGAGCAATAGAAAGAAAGAATAATAAACTGGTGCCCGCTTTTCCGAATGCTACTTACTGGAGCTCATCGCAGCACTGGGAGTGGGCGAATAATCCCAACGACCGCGAAAAGGCATCGTTCCTGAAAGAAAACATTGCTCCTATTATGGATACCGGCAAACTGAAGTTTGTGGAAGACGGCACTGATTTTAATAATTTCACCATACGTTTTGTTCACGGCCACACTTCCGCGATGATGTTGCCACAGATCACCTACAAACAAAAACAGGTAGTGTTTATGGCCGACCTGCTTCCTTCAGTGGGGCATATTCCGCTTCCCTACGTAATGGCCTATGACATGTTTCCGCTAACCACCCTGGAAGAGAAGAGTGAATTTCTTGAAGAAGCTGTGGAAAATCAATACATACTCTTTTTTGAACACGACCCTGTAAACGAATGCTGCACGCTCGAGCGAACGCCGAAGGGTATCCGTAAAAAAGAAACTTTTAATCTGGTTGATTTATGATTAGCGAACGCTGATCAATGAACTGAGCGGGCTGCGGAGGTTTTTATAAGTCATCATATCCACCTTAATACTTCCTACACTGATAGGGCTTTCGATTCTGACAGGGATTTTGTTGGCATCGTCACTGATCCATACCGTCATCTTTTCACCGCCTTCGAATATGCTGCCCTTGATGAGTAATGGTTTCAGTTTGATGGCCTTGAACTTGCCATATTTAGTTTTGATGGTTTCCTTGCCAACGTACCTGATGTACATTCCGAATAATTCCTTGTCAAGGAAAAGTGTAAAGGGTATTCGGTCGCCTGGTTTGTATTTATCAAAATCGATGTTCCGGGAATAATAGATTGAGCTCACCACGTCCTGCACACAAGTGGGTATTTTAAATACCCCATCATTGGTTACGGCGGTATTGGTTACTTTATTAAAGCTGACGTTTTCATATTTCTTATACCCACCTTCGTAAACGTTCCTGATAAATTTGTAGGGTTGTAGCGTTAAGGTATCGATATAACTCTCGTACTTATCCCTGACCTTAAAGAAATTGTCGTAAAATGAAAAGGTATTGCCTACACCCACAATGTGGTAAACGGGGTGGTTATTAAGATTTTCCAGTGTTGAATTAAAACTGGCTTCCCCTGCCCCTACATAAACGCCGGCAACAGTATAAAAAACTTTATAGGTCAACGACTCACCGGCAAAAAATGCATTGTTCCTAACATCACAAAAATCATTGCCGGCATGTAATGGTACACTGGTGAATATGGTCAGCAATATGAGTATTACGCCTATGATTTTCATGTATTCTTCCTATCAGATTTTATCGTTAATCCGTTTGTTAGTCAAAAACTCTGCCATCACTGCCCATATGGAAAACGACAACGCAATGCGTTTGGTATAAGACCTCTCTTTCTATTCCATGGTTGCGTTCCTCTGAACACGAAAGTAAGTGGTAGTTTTGAATACGTATATCTTTGTGGCGCAACAGCCGATGTTCCCAAAAACAAAGTAAAATATTGTTAAATCGGACAGGTTGCATTTATGCGACCAGCTTTATACAAAAGATAACGTTTGAAGGAATTAGTATAACAGACACTTATTTGGAAAACACCTCAAAAATAATTCTCGGAATAGACCCCGGCACCCTGTTGATGGGTTACTGCATAATCGTTGTTGGCCACGGACAAATGAAGATGATTGAAATGGACGTTTTAAAAATGAAAGCGAGCCAGGATAATTTTACAAGGCTGCAGTTGATCTACAGTAAGGTGGCAGAATTAATTGAACTATATAAACCGCATTTTTTTGCCATTGAGGCGCCGTTTTTTGGTAAGAATGTGCAAAGTATGCTCAAACTTGGCCGGGCACAGGGAGTGGCCATTGCAGCCGCTATTGGCGCCGGACTGGAAGTGTGCGAATATTCTCCACGCAAGATAAAACAGTCAATTACAGGTAACGGCAACGCCGATAAGGAGCAGGTTTGGAAAATGCTTCAGCAGATCATGATGCTGCAGGAAACTACCCTTGTCTATTACGATGCCTCGGATGCGCTCGCCGTTGCGGTATGCCATCATTTTCAACGGGGGACCATTTCCAAATCCGTTGTCAGGAAATCAAAAGGCTGGAAAGAGTTTTTAAGCATGAACCCCGGCAGGATCAAATAGCAGCGAGGATCTTCCGCTGAATTTCATGGAATTGTTCTTTTGTAAGCGATAATTTCTTTTTATTGAAATTAAGGTCATCAGCCTCATTAATGGG
>JBDTMM010000165.1:0-5720 GCA_039934275.1 Flavitalea sp.
CAAAAAGTGCTTTTTGAAGACAAAGGAATAATGGACTACCAGCAGGCGTGGGACTACCAGGAATCTCTGCTCGCCGATAATGTCCGTATCAAATCCGCTAAGTGGTCTGCCGCACGTAATGATGATGTGATCACTACCGAAGAACAAACCACCCATCACCTTTTATTTGTTGAACACCCTCCGGTTTATACTCTTGGCAAGAGCGGCAAAATGGACAACGTGCTGCTCAACGAGCAACAGCTCTCCGATAAACACCTTGGCTTTTACCGCATCAACCGCGGTGGCGATGTCACTTTTCACGGTCCAGGTCAGCTCGTTGCCTATCCCATATTCGACCTGGAAAAATTCTACACCGACATCGGTAAATACATGCGCGCCCTCGAAGAAGTAATCATCCTTACCCTGCGGGATTACGGTTTGAAAGGTGAACGCTCAACAGGCGAAACCGGTGTATGGCTCAACCCCGGCGTTTTGGGAAAAGAAAGAAAGATCTGCGCCATAGGTATCCGCTGCAGCCGATGGATCACCATGCACGGATTCGCATTCAACGTAAATACCAATCTCGACTACTTCAATAATATAGTCCCCTGCGGCATCCGGAACAAGAAAGTTACCTCCCTTCAAAAGGAATTATCACAAGAAGTTGATCTTGACGAAGTAAAAGAAAAAGTGAAAAATTACTTTAAACAAATATTTGAATTGGAATTTATATCTCCCTGATTAAAAATCTTTTGGAAGAAAGAACTTATTCTTTTCTTTAAGCTTTCCTCCTTCATACAATTCAAACCAGAACCACCCCGAGTGGATGAAATTCGTTTTGTCGATGATCACCACAGAAGACTGCACTTCGTCTACCTCGAAGATCTGCAACATCTTTTCATCGAAGAATTTTACCGAATATTTTTTAGTGAATACATCGGGCAGCGCGATCGTCACGTTCCCATACTTTTCGGTAAAAACATACTTTGACGCCTTATAAATTTCTTTGGGTATAAAAGGTTTTATAAGGATGGTATCCACGCTTTCAAATAACAAAGTGTCCTTTGTAATGTACACAATCGAATCCCTGAATTTCTTCAGGTAATATTCAGGTATTCTGTTTACGATAGTGTCGCGCCTTTTTATAACAAAAAATCTTTCAGGCTTAATTACTTCGGGCAGTGTGGGTTTTAGTTTTTCGTCCAGTGCTTTTACTTCTTTGTTATTTAGGCTGTCGGTGATCACGCGGCTGTTGTCGTTTTTTATCCCGGTTGCTATGCCTTTCCGCACAGTGCCTGAATCGGGTGCTGGCCGTTTAGAACGACTGAACTGGTACTTGCCACTATCCAGTACAATAAACAAACGGTAAAAGATCTTTTCGTCCGGCGCCTTGGTATCCACAAAACCATTTTGCGGAACGTTGGCATCAGGAACGGTTAGTATGGTCTTAAAGTTCTTTGTGCTGTCGAAAGAACGCTGGATGCTGATCTGCGAAGTGTATATAAAGGGGTTTGTCCAGCTGATGACATTGCGGTTATTGGGCTTCTTTACCACTGTAAATTTCGGCAGGGTATCCTGAGACATAGAAGCGGTTGCAAATGCGATGAACACGATAATAGAAGCCGCCAAACGTCTGAACATGGATGCAAATATAAGGGCTAAAAATGGAGCAGTCCAATGGGCAATGAGCGGTTTCCCTGCAGGCCGCCGCTATGAATTAATAAGCACTTTGAACCCGGTATGAATTCATTTTTTGATATCATATCATACACCGCAAAAAACAACTTGCCTGTATATACAAAATCAGTGGGGATTTTTTCTTCGTCAGATAATTTATTCATGAACGCGATCAGCTCATCATTCTTCTTCCCAAATCCCCCAAATTCATAGCCACTGATAAAAGAATAATTCTGTTTTTTCGCATATTGCTGAACGCATGCGGACACGCTATTATTTTCTGTACGAAATTTCACACAATTCACTCCCATAATTTGCTGATGAAATGGGGATCCATTTATCAAACCCGATAAAGTGGTGCCGGTTCCAACAGCACAAATAACGTGAGTGTAATCTGGTGATATCAGTTTCATAATATCAGCAGTGCCTTCAACCCCTAAAAACCCTGCCCCCCCTTCAGCTATATAATAATCATCATGGTGATCAACCAGATACTTCGAAATATATTCCTCTTTGTTTTTGTATTGCTCTCGAGTTACATGAATAAGATGCATCCCGAATCTTTTCATGTCCTCAATAGAATGATTGCTCATGTTTTCCTCGCCGCGAATGATACCGGTGGAACGCATCCCATTTTCCGCACAAACAGATGCCATCGCCACAAGGTGATTGGAATATGCACCTCCAAAACTGACCATTGCATTTTTGCCTTGCTGCTTTGCTGCTTCGAGGTAATATTTTAGTTTGAACCATTTATTTCCCGACACTTGCGGATGGAGGAGATCCAACCTTAAAACATCCACATTGATCCCCTTTGATCCGAACAATGTGTTGCCGATTGACTGTGTCACTAATATTCTATAATTTCGTGTCTAAATTTTTAAAAGTACAAATAATGCAACCAACTCTTGTGATTCTTGCGGCAGGCATGGCTTCCCGGTATGGCAGTATGAAACAGATACAGGGCTTCGGTCCTTCAGGCGAAACGATCATGGAATATTCTATATATGATGCTATGAGGGCAGGGTTTAAAAAAGTGGTATTCATTATTCGTGAAGAGTTTGCACAGGATTTTAAAGACATTATCGAACCCAAACTGAAAGGAAAAATGGAAACGGGTTATGTGTTTCAGAATCTGAAGTCATACATCGGCAACCGCACCATCCCAGCAGAAAGAACAAAACCATGGGGTACTGCACACGCAGTCCTTTGTGCCCAGGACGCCGTTAAAGAACCTTTTGCCGTGATCAATGCAGATGATTTCTACGGACAGGACGCCTTCAAAAAAGCATACACATTCTTAACCGGCGAGTGTAACGCAAAGGTGTATTCGATAATAGGTTACGAACTGTTAAAAACGCTTTCTGAAAATGGAACCGTAAACAGGGGAGTGTGCCAGGTGGATGACAAAGGAAACTTAACAGGCATTGCAGAAAGACTAAACATCAGTGATAAGGACGGTAAGATAACCTGCGACGATGACCAGCAGCCCCACGAACTTTCAAGAAATTCGCAGGTATCTATGAACTTCTGGTGCTTCGATCCATCCATCTTTTCGTTTTCTGAAAAGTTGTTCAATGAATTCCTTGACCAGAACATGGAGAAGCCAAAGTCGGAATTTTTTATCCCTATCGTTGCCGACAGGTTTATCCGCGATAAAGTTGGGGTAACAAAAGTGATCCCTACCTCATCAAAATGGTTCGGGGTAACATATAAAGAAGATGCTCCTGAAGTAAAGGAAAGCCTTGACTCATTAATTGCTAAGGGAGAATATCCGCAGAACCTCTGGGCCTAATAGCTCTTGACCATATAAATACAGTCCTCAATTTTGCGAATCTGCTGAACGCGGTCGAGATTTTTCAGTGTTGATACCAGTGGAAGCTTTATAGAGGGATTGGAAGAATCCTGCACGATTTCTTCCACCGTATTGAATATATTTCTTGCATTTACGGCAAACACTACACCCTCGGCCTGCACCTGGCGTGTGTTGATAATTCCAATCACTTCCCCGTTTTTATTGAACACCGGTCCGCCGGAGTTTCCCGGGTTGGCCGGTACACCTATCTGGCAGGTGAGTGTATCACCTTTGAAACCGGTCTTGGCGCTCATGTAGCCCTCGTTGTATACAATTTCTTCTCTTGGAAAACCGAGGGTGAATAATTGTTCGCCCAATTCGGCTCCGCTTTTTTTCAACCCATATGGCAGGGAAGAAAGTGTTTTATAATCTTCGTCTTCAATTAATAATATGGCGATGTCATTCGGTTCATCAACCTGGATGAGCCTTGCCCTGAAATCCTGTCCTTTATTATTCTGAACCACAATGGTAGATGATCCTTCCACCACGTGTGCATTGGTAGCGAGATATCCTTTTCCGTCGATAAGAAAACCGGTACCGCCCGATTTGATCGGAGTGTCGGTAGGGGCCTTGTCTTTTTTATCTTTATTGCTTTCCACCTGTGCACGGAGCGCATTCACATTTCTTTCTGTATTCTCGAATTTCTTGCTCAGTTGCTGTAGCTGTTCGGTGTTCACCTTTCTTGAATAGTAAGTGACCATTCCGGCGATGCTCATGGTAGTAATGCCTGCGATCGATGCGGCAACCGCCATCACCCTGCGGTGCTTTTTCCAGAACTGAACGATTACAGCTTTTGGTGCCGCTTCTTTTATAACACCTGTATCGGTAAGATGATTATGAACGTCATGCAGTGAGCTCCGGAAATCCTTGTTCTTTCCGAAATTATCGAGTCGGGATAAAAATAATCCGTGCTCTACCACCAGCTGATCCACTTCCGGGTTGTTGTTGCGAAGGTGTTCAAAAGCGGCAGCTTCCTCCCGTGACATATCGTTCAGGAGAAACCTTTCCACTTCATCCATAATTTGAATCTTATTCATCAAAGGGGCTAATTTTGTATTCAGTAAAGAATAATTTCCTTAATCTTATCAGGCACTTATACTTCTGGTTTTTTGCATTGTCGGGGTTGGTGTATCCAAAACCCGATGCTATCTCGGCCATATTCTTTTTCTGCAGGTAAAACGCTTCCAGCAAACTTTTGCACGGTTCTCCAAGTCCCGAAAGTGCACGCTCCATCAATAGGTACTCCGCATTTTTCTGGTCATGCGCTTCAATGTCATCTTCCACGGGAACCATCTCGTCCACTCCGTTCAGGTCGGGTATCAGCCGGTGGTACTGGCTGAGTTTCTTTAACCATAAACGCTTGCAAACCGAATACAGGTAGGTTTTAAGCTGGCACGTGAGTTCAAACTCCTCATTTTTCGACTTCTCATACAGTACGATCATCGCCTCCTGGAATATGTCCCGCGCATCATCGGAAGAACCGTTGTTATTGATTACCAGCGACTGGATCATTCCAAAGTGCCTGCTGTATATCATTTCAACGGCCTGCCTGTCGTTCTCCGCTAATCCTTTCAGTAAACCTGATTCCTGTGGATCTGATTTCACCCTGTGCCTTTATTTATACCAAAATTAGGAAGAAGTAACCCCCTTCAAAAAAATTTATAATTGGCTGGGGACCTCCTAAAGTTGTTGTATAACTCTTGTATAGCTCTTGTTCTATTGTTGTTTAACCGCTGGCTATATGAGATACGAACGAGAATAGAACGAGAACACATCGGGAAATAAATAAAAAAACATTTTTTGAGCGGGTTACCTTTTAAAGGTTATCGTATAAACACGAAATAATCTTAAAAACAAAAAACACGGTACATGAAAAAATTAATGTTGGTTTTAGCAATAGGCGCATTCGCAGCTTGTAATGACAGCAGCACAGAAAGCAGTTCAACAACTACAGATTCTACTTCAACTATGACCACTACGGTTGACACAAGTGCATCTGCAATGGACACAACAAGCAAGATGGCTCCAATGGATACCACCACTACTTCTACAACTGTTAAGAAAGATTCTACCTCTAAGAAATAATCTGCTTAAAAAGCAAATGGTCGTAATTCCAAAAGAGCTACAACCATCGATACCGGCAGTTGCCATGCCGGAAAACGTATTGTAAGATTTTCATATGGCAAGCAATCGTTAGACGCCATCCTAT
>JBDTMM010000166.1:0-5715 GCA_039934275.1 Flavitalea sp.
TGGGTAGAAACAAATTTTGCCTGAAGCACATCGCTGGTCACGTTTTCATTTAGGCCGGAAACGGCGCGGCTCTGGGATCCGTATTGATATTTATTCGATCCAAGGTCAAGCAATGAAAAACCGATCTTCCATTGGTAATCGCTTTCCCCGCTTTCGTCATACACACTTGGCACCGCCTGCGACTTTATAGTATATTCTGCGCCGAGGTCTACCCCAAAACCCATCTTGGAATTGGAGAAAAGGTCAGACGCCTGAAACGACGAGCCGTCACCATGATTAGCCGAATAGCCATATTTCGCACTGCCATTACCAACGGTATAAATAAACTGATCGCCAACCTGAGTCTTTTCTACCGTTACATGTTGTGCATGCGCAAACGCACCCGACATTCCACGGAAAACTTTGAGGGTAGCGCCAGCGGTCAGCCTGTTGGTTTCCTGGTCAAAAATGGTAAGGCCATAACTGCCATAAATTTCCATCCATGCGCTGGAGGTAAAGTGTACGTCGAGCGAGTGGTTTTGTTCGTTCAGCGATAAAAAACTTCTTGGCCCCTTTACCGAATCGGTATAATCTATAGGGCTGCTGTTTGCCTGCGTGTACGCCCGCATGTTTACACCAAAGGCAATCGCATGATTTTTATCAAAGGCATAGCGGGCATTAAGCAGGTGTATATTCAGATTGACGCTGGCCTTGCGGGCAAAGTTTCCTTCGGCGGCGGAAAAACCATCTCCCGGTGCGAGGTATAATGGAAAATTTTTCCCCTGCAGGGCATTGGAAATGGTTTGAAACTGCATCCCGAAAAGCGTAAGGTCCCATTTATAGGGAGAGCTGACTATGGAAGAAGGGTTATTGTATACCGAAAGGCTTCCAAAGGAATTAGAGCCGTGTATAGCAGTGTAGTGCTGGGCATTTGCAGCAGTGCTGATAAAAACAAAAACCGGTATCAGAATTTTTGGGAGATTCATTGAGTACACATGTCCATTATATAACCGCTCAAAAATAGAAACTGACGGTTGAAAGGTATATTGTAGAGCCCGTAAAAATTACACAAAATTTTGGCTAACGCGAATAGTGGAGCATCCATTCATAAACATTCATAGAATTTTCCTTGTAATTGGGATTAAGGGCAGTGGTCCAGGCATCGTGGCCATACACATCGAATATGGTCATTCTCGGTGATACGGGAGGGTTGAGGTCGCTTATTAATTTGATGAACCTTTTTGCATCGTTCACATTTGCGAGGGGGTCGTCAATATTATGAAATTCCCACACGGGCAGGTTGGCATTTGCGATCTTTGTGCAGCGACCTTCGAACCCGGGATTTAGTGCCACTCCTGCAATCGCCAGTAATGCCGCCACAGAGTCAGGATACTGCGCTGCCACCAAAGTTGCAATGCGCGAACCCAGGCTAAGACCCGAGATATATAACCGTTTCGGGTCGCCACGATAGTTACTCATTATATATTGTACAAACTGCCAGGCCTCCGCCATCGAAGGGATCTTGCTGGTTTGAGGGGATACTATTATGAACGAATAATTTTTCCCTTGCACATCGAAGCTGATGGGAAATTTTTTATCGTTTAACACCTTGCCAATACCGTCCTGTAAAATATAACCGAGGTCGGAACTGCCATTTCCCATTTGCCCGAGGCCATGGAAAAAGATTAGGATGGGGTAGTTTTTTGTGGTGTATTTATACAGATGTGGGAGCTGTATATAAAACCCTCCGAACGAGGCATTGACCTGTACCGTAACAGGGATAAGGTCCGCAGCATTTCCTTCCACAAGCAGGTTAGTATCGACCGGTGTGGGGGTGCCCATATCTTTCTTACACGCTACGAAAGCGAAAATCAGCAATGAAACACAAACCCATTTAAAAGATGTAATTGGCAGAATCATAACGTTGGGAAATTAGGCGCCGGGATTTTTTAAAGTACGTGATTTTTTCAATAGAGGTTTTATTTCATAAAATTCTTCTAATATTTAAAACCACGTAAAAATACTTTTCGTAGTTAGACTTGTACGGATCATTCCAGAAAACTCCTTTCCTGGATCCGGTGAAATTTTTTTAATCATTTAAAGTCGAAAACATGCCGAAAAGTCAATTCACACAAGAAAGGTTGGTGGCAAGTAGGGAAGAAATTGCCCAACTATCGCGCCGCAGATTCTTAGGATATGCGAGTGCAGCAACAGGATTAATTGCCGTTGCATCAAGTTGTAAGAAAGAAGCCACTTCCTCAAACCCCTCGTCGCTGGATGGAGTGGATCTTGGATCTGGAGATCCTGGTATTTTAAATTATGCGTATGCGCTGGAACAATTGGAAGCTGCGTTTTACACACAGGTTATCATGACTCAGTACAGTGGCATATCTGCAACTGAAACGGCATTACTCACAGACATCCGCGACCATGAAATTTCTCACAGGGAATTTTTTAAAAATGCACTAAAAGATGCTGCTATTCAGGATCTCGAAGTAGATTTCAGTACTATTGATTTCAGTTCACGCGACAGCGTACTGGCTACTGCAAAGGCTTTTGAAGACCTTGGTGTAACAGCGTACAACGGAGCAGGGCGATTGATCGTAAGCGCAGACTACCTTGTAATCGCAGGTAAAATCGTTTCAGTTGAAGCGCGTCACGCAGCACTCATACGCGAACTTATCATGAAAGGAACCTTCGCAGATGATACAGCACTTGATGCAGACGGATTAGACGGAGCAAGAAAACCATCGGAAGTATTGGCTATTGCCGGCACTTACCTGAAAACGAAGATCAATGCTGATAATTTACCCACCTATTAAATAAATTACCATGAACTTAAATAATATAATAAACGAAATAGAAAAAGTTGACGGTGATGCCATTGACCGCATGGACTCACGCAGATCGGCACTGAAAAACTTCGTGAACTTCGGCGGGAAGCTGGCACTTACTGCCGTTCCCCTCGCGTTCGGATCAATGTTCAAAAAAGCTTATGCCGGCACCAAAAATGTTGCCGATGTATTTGATGTGTTGAATTATGCATTGACCCTGGAATATCTTGAAGCAGAATTTTATGCTACATCCCTTACTAGCCCCGGCCTTTTACCCGCAGGAGAAGTTTTAAATGGCATCCAAACCATTTCAAAACATGAAACCGCTCACGTAAATTTCCTGAAAACTGCCATTACAGCAGCAGGAGGAACACCTGTTGAAAAACCAACTTTTGACTTCTCAGGTGGTAATGGTTCCGGAAACGGTCCATTCAAAGATGCTTTCAAGGATCTTGGTTTGTTCCTCGCGGTTGCCCAGACTTTTGAAGATACTGGCGTAAGAGCATACAAAGGAAGAGCAGCTGAATTAGTTGGCGGTGGAGATTATCTTACTGCAGCTTTAAAAATTCACTCCGTTGAAGCGCGTCATGCGTCATTTATCCGCTTCCTGAGAAAAAATCTTGGATCAGGTGTTGGTAACCTCAAGCCATGGATTACGGGAAAACAAAGCGGCATCAACAGCTCTGCTGTTCAGGCAAGCTACGATGGCGAAGAAGTAACCAACCAGGCGGGAGTTGAAATAGTGAACATCAATGGTTTCCCGATATCTGCCGATGCAGCATCAGAAGCCTTCGATGAGCCACTGAGTGCAGCAGACGTACTGATGATAGTCGATGGATTTATAGTATAAGTGATGAGTGATACCTAATCCGTATCGTGTAATTTAGAATGCCATTTCAATGAAAGTTGGGGTGGCATTTCTTTATTATTGGTATATCTACGAATATTTGGTATCGTAGTTGTTACAGCAGTAAGTAAATGTCTTTATCATTCAATACAATTACTATTCACATTGTGGAAAAGTGTTGGTGAATATTAGAAAAGAATACACATACCCCGCATCTTTGTGATGTCAAAGCAAGTCCAATAGTCCAGTTGATCCGTACCTTTTTGAATGATCCGAATCCAATGAAAAAAAACCAATCCATTAGACTGAAAACCATTTTATCCGCATCTATGAAAAACTAAGATCCGATGTCCATATCCAAACATTGGAGAACCACTGTAACCAGACCTAAACCAAACAGTGAAGATATTATCCCCGCAGATCTCTGCGGGGATTCTTATTTTTAGTTACCGCTTCGTGCCAGTTGCATATCAGCGAAGGCTACATATACCCATGACCGTTATGTTATTAAGCAGTTCCAAATTAAGGTCGTTGACCTTTACAAATCGATGTCATGATAGTGTGCATCAGCAGAGTTTATAGTTAATTACCCGAATCGTACCTAGAGCCGCTAAAGAATGAGAGTTCTTTCGCATAAGGCTTACTGTAATGCAGCAGGAATAATATAAAGGCAGTTCTCATCATTTAAGAAACAGTTGGCCTGGTGGGAAATATTTTTTCCAATCGCGTGTTATGTACACAATTTAACCGTTCATCCTGATAAATTCTCATATTTTTGCCACTGTCTAATCATTAAACATGACTGATAGTATCATTGAGCTTAGAGGGGTGAATATCTTCCAGGGGAAAAATCTGATCCTTCAGGATGTGAATCTTATAGTTCGTAAAGGTGAATTTGTTTACCTCGTAGGAAAAACGGGCACCGGAAAATCAAGCCTATTAAAAACGCTGTATGGCGACCTTCCTCTAAAAGAAGGCGAATGTAGTGTCGTGGGATTCGACCTCAGGAAGATGGACTGGAAAAATGTTCCCTTTCTCCGCAGGAACCTCGGTGTAGTATTCCAGGACTTTCAATTACTTACCGACAGGAACGTGAATGACAATCTCAAATTCGTACTTCATGCCACCGGATGGAAGGATGAGAAGTTGATGGACGAAAAAATAGTGGACGTACTCGATAAAGTGGGCTTGCGGAGCAAAGGATTTAAGATGCCCTTTGAATTAAGCGGGGGAGAACAACAAAGGGTTGACATTGCGCGTGCATTATTAAACTCTCCAAAACTCATACTTGCAGATGAACCTACAGGAAATCTTGATCCTGAAACATCTGATGAGATCATGAGTTTACTATTGCACATTTCCCGCGACTATGGCACTACCATCGTTATGGCCACACACGATTACCCGGTTATACAAAGGTTTCCGGGAAGAGTGGTAAAAACAGAACGCGGCCATGTGTATGATAATGCCAGTATCGAGCTGTCATGATTTCCATCTGTATACCGGTTTTCAATACAAATATTTTATTACTGGTTCGACAACTTTCGGTTCAGGCTGCCAATGCAGCCATTCCGGTAGAGATTGTAGTAGTAGATGATGGTTCTTCGCCGGCAATTCAAAATATCAATAAGGATATTTCATCCATAGAATCGGTAATTTATAAATTTCAACCGTCAAATACAGGAAGAATAAAATCAAGAATGGCACTATCGGGTTTTGCAAAATATCCGTGGTTGCTTTTTATGGATGATGATAGCAAAATAATAAAGGAAGATTTTTTAGCGGCGTATTTTCAACAGCTATCGGATCCGGAACGAATTGTTACAGGGGGTCGCAAATACTCCGAAACCCCACCCGCAGATTGTAATTATCGGTTGCATTGGAAATACGGAAAAAACCGCGAGCACCACTGGCGAAACATCGCTGGTAACTGGGAAGGCTTCCAGTCGAACAATTTCCTCATTCACAAAACGGTTTTTGATTCAATCTCCTTTCCCGAAGAATTGACAGGGTATGGTCATGAAGACACCTGGATGGGGATACAGCTTGGTGAGC
>JBDTMM010000167.1:0-5711 GCA_039934275.1 Flavitalea sp.
ATTCAGCAGCAATTTTTAAACTATGGATTATTACCCGGCTGGCACAACGATTATCAACAGAAATATCCCGTGTTCCAGGATTCTATTGAAACCGCGGTATTGAATATTAATAATACAGCACTCAAACGCGACACTGATTTTATTGTTAGCAGTAATTCCAGAACCAATATCAGTTTTGAAACAGGTGAAGTGGTATTTGTGGGTTATGGCCAGAGTGATTCGCTACGCAATGACTATATAAATATAAACGCAAAAGGCAAAGTGGTATTGATATTTCCCACAAGAACAAATATCAGATCAAAAGGAAAAAGAATAAGATCGTTTCCACCCGATCTCTATACTCTTCAACAAGCCGCTCAAAAAAATGGAGCGGTTGCCATGTTAATTGCCGATAGGAACTTTCCGCGTTCCCCATCGCCATCAAAAGGATACATGTATGTCAATGAATCGAACGATACTGTTCCAGATGCATATATTATTTCAGATAGTGTGGCCAATGCAATTCTTGGCACTGGCAGGTTAAATATCCGGAAAAAACTGAAAGCGGGCAATGCCATTTCTGCATCAATCCCAGTTAATATAAAAATGGAGCTAAAGAAGAATCATGGTGTGTTTATAACCAGCAATGTGATCGGCATGATTGAAGGGACCGACAAGAAAGAAGAAGCCATTATTATTACCGCTCACTACGATCACCTGGGGATGAAGGATTCCACTATTTATTTTGGCGCCGATGATGATGGATCCGGTACCGTAACCGTTCTCGAACTCGCACGCGTGTTTTCACAGGCCGCTGCCGACGGCGCAAGACCAAGGCGCAATATAATTTTTATGACGGTCTCAGGCGAAGAAGAGGGTTTATGGGGATCATCTTTTTATTCTGAACACCCGGCATTTCCCCTCGATAAAACTTCCATCGATCTGAATATAGACATGATAGGAAGAGTGGAAGACGGCCGCAAATCGGATGATACCCTCAACTATATTTATGTGGTCGGTGATCATAAAATAAGTTCGGAACTACGGAATATCAGTGAATCGGTTAACGACTCCACCGCCCAACTAAAATTAGATTACAAATTCAATGCACCCGATGATGCTCAAAGAATATACTACCGCAGCGATCATTACAACTTTGCCAGACACGGTGTACCGATCATATTTTATTTCAGCGGCCTGCATAAAGATTATCACCGTCCCACCGACACACCTGACAAGATCAATTACGACTTGCTGCAAAAACGCGCAAGGTTAATATTCCATACTGCGTGGGAAGTCGCGAATAGAGATGCGATGGTTGTACGGGATTTACCGCTGTGATGGATAGCTTTACGAAAAGATTTTACTTAACAGAAACTACTATTATTTAAACTCCCTTGCGTTAAACCATCGTGGCCTTTCCATGGAACCATCTAACTACCAAATACTTTCTTCAAAATATCAGTAACCCTTGCCGCCGGATCCTTACGAATCTTCTGCTCTTCCAGCGCTACCTGGTAAAATAAACCAGTCAATGCTTTTGACGTTACATAAGATGAAAGATCGGTGTTGACCTTTTTAAAGGTTGTGGGAAGTTTATTGTAGGTCTCGAACAGGTCTTTCCAGTATTTTGTTGCATTGGTGCTTTCAAGCGCCTGATCAATTGTTGGCTTAAATGTCGTTGTTAAACTCGCAGTCGTTTTTCCTTTAAGATAACTCGTGGCCGCAGAATCATTTCCCTTCAATATCCCCAATGCATCATTAACGTTCATTGATTTGATGGCATCGATAAATATCGGCGCTGCCGATTTTGATGCCTGCTCCGCCGCCCTGTTCATTGAAAGGATCGCATTATCCACCATGCCGCCAAAACCCAGGTTACGCAAAGTGCTTTCCACCTTTTTTGCTTCATCCGGCATAATTACCTTTATGGCAGCATTGGCAAAAAAACCATCCACGGCCGATAATTTGTCCGAACTGTTTTGCGCACCCACAGACAATGCTTCCTTCAAACCGGAAACAATATCTTCGTTCGACAATCCGCCACCTTTTGATTTATTGAGAATACCTGATGCTTTTTTAAAAAGTCCTCCGCCTGTGGAATTATTTTGCTGGGCGCATGATACAAGCGTCGAGAATGCTAAAAGAGGTAATATAAGCTTCTTCATAAGGAATATTTGATCTAATATAATTACTTTTGAGCCCCAAACAAATAGCAGATGAAGAATATAACATTATCGATAGTATTTCTTAGTGTGGCTTTCGCTTCCTTTGCACAGGCAACAAAACCTAAAACAACTGTTAAAAAAATTTCCCCGGCTGTTAAGACCCCCACACTCAAATCTGCACTTGACTCTTTCAGTTATGCAGTGGGTTTAAGTATGGCAGGGTTTTATAAAGAGCAGGGTGTGCATAATATCAACAATGCGCTTGTAGTAAAGGCGCTGAATGATGTTAAGAACGGCAAACCTTTACTAGACGATTCTCAAACCAATAATGTTATCGTATCATTTATGACAAATATGAAAAGTGAAAAAGCCGTAGGAGCTAAAAAAGAAGGTCAGGCATTTTTAGATTCAAATAAAAATAAACCAGGGGTGGTTTCGCTGCCAAGCGGTCTGCAATACACAGTAGTTAAAGAAGGAAGTGGTGCAAAACCGCAATTGACCGACAAGGTAAAAGTGCACTACGAGGGTTCGCTGATTAATGGTAAAATATTCGACAGCTCCATTCAAAGGGGTGAACCCATCGAACTGAATGTAAATGGCGTTATTCCAGGCTGGACAGAAGCACTACAACTGATGACAGTTGGAAGCAAATGGAAATTATTCATCCCTTCCGACCTTGGTTATGGTGATAATGGTGCGGGTGCAGATATTAAACCCGGTGCCACGTTGATCTTCGATGTGGAACTTTTGGATATTGTAAAATAATATTACACGTAAAGTTTGTTGTAATATTCTTCGGCCATCCTACCAGAATCAAATTGGAAGCGAACGTCACGCATGCCGTTCTTTACAATTTGCCTCCAGGTATCATGATGGTCGTAGTACAGTGGCAGTATTTCTCCCTCAAGTATTTCGTATAATTTATCAAGATCATACTGATCCTGTTGTTGCACCGTCATGTTTGCATAATCCGCCTTTGGTACCACAAATCCGTTGTTACCGTGGTTAATAAATTCCGGTATCCACCCATCGTCGGTTGAAAAATTCACCGCTCCATTCATCGAAGCGGTCATACCACTGGTACCGGATGCTTCGCGCGGAACGCGCGGATTATTTAGCCAAATATCTGCGGCCTGTTTCATTCTCTTCGACAGTGCAAGTTCATAACCTACCAGCACCGCGATATTTTTATAGCTCCTGCTTAAATAAACGAGGTTATTAAATTCGTTGATCGCGGGATAATCCATCGGGTAAGGTTTCCCAGCCCAGATGATCTGTACAGGATATTTTAAATTCGCCAATAATTTATCAAACCTCGATCTATCTTGCGTTATTAATTCCGCGCGTTTATATCCTGCAAATCTTCTTGCCCATACGATAGTGAACACATTGGGATCGTACAATTTGCCAGTTTGATCCGCTACCAATTCAAACGCTCTTTTTTTCAAATGCCTTTTGCGGTCATCCCATGCATGGTCATTGTTATCGTCTGCAAATTGGTATAAATGTTTATCGGACCAGTATCTCCAGTTCTGTGCATTGGTGATAGAAATAATTGGACAAATGCCTGCGTATTTTTCCCACATTAGTCGAGATACATGTCCATGCAATTGCGATACGCCATTTGCAAGATGTGCGAACCTCAGTGCAACCAGTGAATGATTGAACTGGTCATCCTGCAGACCGGTAATTTTTCTCACTTCATCCAGACCGATGCCGCAGAAGTAACTCATTTTTTCACAAAGGAAAATGTCGTGTTTTTCGTTGCCTGCTTCTTCAGGTGTGTGAGTGGTGAATACTAATCTCTTCTTCACTTCCTCCACGTTTCCGAATTTTTTATACAAATAGAAAACAGAAGAAACACCATGTGCTTCGTTCAGGTGATAGCGGTCGGGGTTAAAATTAAGTTCATCTACCAGCTTTGCTCCACCCACGCCCAGCAATATAAACTGCGCAACTTTGGTGGCCACGTTGGCATCGTACAAACGATGGGTGATGGTTTGTGAAATGTGATCGTTCTCAGGAAGGTCGGTGCTCAACAAAAATAATGGGGCACTTTTAAAGGTCTCGGGGTTCAGGTATAGCACTTTCACCCACACCGGGTGGTCGTGGATGTTGATCTGGAACTTGATGTCGGTATCTTCGAGAAAACTGTATAATTTTTCCATCCAGGTCACTTGCAGGGTTTGGTCCTGATTCCGTGCCTGGTCGTAGTATCCATACTTCCATAATATGCCGATACCAATAAGATTTTGTTTTAATTCGTAGGCGCTTCTAAGGTGTGAACCGGAGAGAAAACCAAGACCCCCGCTGTATATTTTCAGTGGCTGGTGTATGGCAAATTCCATAGAGAAATAGGCCACTTTTTTCGAATAACGTTCGTCTGTTTTATAAGGAACCTGGAAATTAGTAAAGGTCATAAGCGCAAGGCATTTTATTTAGTCAGATGAAACAACGTAAATACGGTTCTATTGGTATTTACTCCTACCCTTTTTTTGTAGTCTTCTTTTTCTTTTTGGGGAAGGTACCCTCAAAAAAACATTTGATGTCGCGGAATGATCCGCATCCTTCCACTTCTTTCATCACTACGGCAGTGTTAGTAAAATTAAATTGGATCGTGCAAGGATTTCCGTTGTCTTTATATTGAGCGGTTTTTGCAGATATAAATTTTGCGATACCTTTCAGGTCGCCTTTGCATTCCCCCTTATTTTTTTCAAAATGCGTAAAGAATATTATTTCGGATGGTTTCTTGGCATCACGGAAAGAAATAAAATTTCTTTTATCGGTAATATAGTCACCCGTGAATTTATTCTTTTGAGGAAACGTATCTACTGGGTTTACAATGTTCTGCATTATTTCTTCATTCGGTTCGGTAAGAATTAATGTAAACTCATTAGAGGCATCGTTATAAATAAATATGTTTCTTTTATAAGTAACATCACCCGATTTATTTTTCCTTTCTCGGTAAATAGATATCTGGAACTTTTTATCAAGCGAACCATAAGCGCTGGTGTAAGTATCAAATCCCGATTTTACTATCGGAAGTGTATTAAGGTATTTATTTTTTTTATCGAAGCAAAGGATATACCCTATTCTTTTCGAACCCGATACTGCTTTTACAAACAGGTAGGTTTCCTTTCCCTTTTCCTGCGTTTTGCCCAACGGGTATATTTTGGGTTTTATTTTTCCGAAATCCTTTCGCATAACGGAGTCTGGAACAAACTGCGTGAAAACGGCATAAGAAAGGATAGCTGAATCGGAAGATTTTTTATCCAGGGAGGTGTCTGAAATTTTTACAGGAAGGCTCAGGTTTGGAAAATAATCGATGAAGTCCAATACTTCCACGGGTTCATCGCCTGTTAAAGAAGGTTTCTTTTTATCCTTACAACTACAAATCAGCAATACGCACAAACAGAGAAAGATGGCCGATCTTATCATACTAAAAACCTATTGGTTTCCTTAAAAATAGCGATTTCACCTACATGAATGAAATAAATGCATTTATAACTTGTTTACGTCCATATATACTCATTTAAAAAATACAGGGGTAACGACCACCACCAG
>JBDTMM010000168.1:0-5708 GCA_039934275.1 Flavitalea sp.
ATAGCTGCCGGTGAAAGTGGCCCTTGGAAACTTATCGCTTTCGGCATAGTTTTCGTTAAAATGTTCCTGCATCAATTTCCTGTCGAACTCAATTCCTTTTACGAGAAGACTGAATGCGATGTTCTTGCTTTTTGTGTCGATGATTGCATACACCTGTCTATTTTCGGCGTGTATGGTTTCAAGAATTGTTTCTGAATGAATGATAACAACGCCTGTTTTGGTCATGTACAGCTGGCTAAACGCCGGAGCATGGGTCATGCCCGTTACAATTATTAACAATAAGATCTTTTTCACGTTGCCTAATTATTCTGTTTACCATTATTGATCCACGACTTGATCTTGTTGATGTTACAATCAGACAGTTTCGCGCCGCCCTGGGGCATAGGTGGAAATCCATTGGCGTGGGTAATCACTCCCACGAGTGCGCCATTGTCGGCTTTTACTTTTAAGTTATCATATCCTTCGAGAACGATTCCATTACTACCGGCATTTGTTGAGGTACCGTGGCAGGTATAACAATTAGCGGATAAGATGGTGACTACCTGGGTGTATTTCACATTTGCAGTGTCGCAGGTTGTGCCGCCCCCCGGATTGTCCGGGGGAGGAATAATTGCGGTGTCTTCACTTTTTTTGGAGCATGCGAAAACCAATAGAATACAGGATGCAATAACAAGAAACTTCTTTTTCATGAGTTTTTTTTAAAAAGCATACACGGTCGGGAACCTGGTGGTGCAAGGTGCCAGAAGCATTGCTTCGGTTATATGAAATCGTTATAAAAATTGATTATTTGAGATCGCGAGTGATGCCGAAGTAGATACCACTGCTGGTAACTGGCATTTTCCCGATCCCTATATTCTTAACGGGAACTTTTATATAAGGTTCTAATCTTAATTGTGTAGTGGATGACAGTCTCAAATTATAACCAAGGGTCCATTGCATGTTTGCAAATAAATGGTTTCCTGAATTATCGTATGATCTGTGTCCTTCGTACCACGACCCATTCGCCTCTGCTCTGTATATATAATCTTCATTTTTCATGAGGTAAGAAGTCAATCCACCACTTACAAAAAATGCACTTTTACTAATATTAAAATTAAAGCGCGCCAGCAAAGGAACTTCAAACATCTTACATCCCCCGTTTAGCCAGTCAATCGATACATTGGCTGGAACGCCTGCTCCTGTTTTATTAAAATATTCTCCGCTGGTAAAATATTTTTTCTGATCGTAGAGCGCTCCGAGTTCAATCGCGAAGTGTTTATTTAACCTGTAACCAAGACTTAATCCTACGCTGTAACCCGCGTCCTTCACTTTTTGGGAATGGATCCAGCTGAAATCGGGTCCCACGATAAGTCCTGCGTATAATTTAGATTGATGCTTTGTTACCGGCACTACCTTGTTGATTGAGGATACGGGATTTTGTGTGTTAGGGTTGGCTTGGGCAAACTGTTTTTTAATATTACTGTTTAAAAAACTGCTGTAAAGGGGAGCCAGGATATTATTCAGATTTGAATATGGCAATTCATTAACAGCTCTATTGCCATTATTTATTATATGAGTGTTTATATTCTTAGAATTAAATAAATTTTCAGTCGTTGAAGCACTGTTAATTTTTTCATTTTCAACTGCAACATTATCATTGCTACCGAGTCTTTTAACAGACATCCTATTTTTTCCGTTTAATTTTTCAAGAGCACTAATTTTATCACGATTATTTTTTTGTATGTGAATTGCTATAGGTTGTTTTATTTGCCAGTTTGACGGTCCACCTGTATTTTTGGTTTCTTTTTTAATAGTAACCGCTGCACTATTTGATATAACCCCAGGGTTATTATTTTTTTCTGTTTTACTATCTGTGCTATTGTTTTTTTTACCCGATTTATTATTTGTAATTGGCGTTTTCTTAATTATTCCTGCAATGGTTTCTTCGCTGGTGTTTTCGTATAAATGGGTGTCGGAGGTAAGCGCATGCTTATTGTGATAGTTCATCCATGCAAAGGGAATGAGCAAAAGGAGTAGCCACAGAAATCTCCTGTAGTGTATTTTTTGAGCAGGCAGGGTGGCACTACCTGCGTCAAGGCCTGCTCTTACGGCGTCCCAGTTGGAACCCGAGGTATTAAGCGGGTATTCAACCCCTGCCTTACTAAAAATATCATCCATATCGTTTTCTATATGCTGCATGTGGCCGAGGCTTCAAGATCTTTAATGTGTTTTTGTAATAGCACTTTTGCGCGCGACAGATTTGATTTTGAGGTACCCACCGAAATGCCCAGCGATACTGCTACCTGGTGGTGGGTCATTCCATCAATCACCACCATGTTAAACACCGCTCTGTACGCTGGCGGCAGGTGCTTTACCTGCGACACAAGTTCTTTATATATAAGTGCCTGATCGGGCAAGGGTGAATTGTCGTGTGCTTCCCAAACGTGGTCGGGTATGCCGCCTATTTCCGCGATCATATTGTTCCTTCGGAGTTCGTCGATGGAAACGTTGATCATGATGCGCTTCATCCAACCCATGAACCGTTGGTCCACCTGGTCCTTTTCGTCACACACAAACTTGCCCATGTTTCTGAAAAGTTTTACGAATCCGTCATTTACAACATCCACAGCCTTCTCATACCGGTACACGTACCGGAAAACAATTTTAAGCGCATAGCCATAATAGCGCTCGTAAACCATCTTCTGGCTTGCACTATTGTTTTTGGCACAGGCATCAATAATATCACGCAGATTGTCCAATGCTCAAATAATTAATTCTGAAGATGCATGCTTAAATTTCCTGAATTATTTTGGATTCATTATCTATTTATACGAAGAATTGCATAAATGGTTGCGCGTGTGTAGATTGGCTACACACAATAGCAACTTGTTTACATGCGTTCAGGAACCTCAATGCCCAGCAGGTGCATGGCCGAGTGTATTGTGTTGGCGGTAAACTGCGCCAGCTGCAGCCTAAGTTCCTTCTTGTCCGCGGTTTCCGCTGTTAAAATGCGCAACTCGGCAACCAGAGAATTGAACGTTTGTGCTACGCGGAAAACATAATTAGCAATAACAGAAGGATTCATTTGTTGTGCGGCCTCGGAAATGATCAGCGGGTATTTCTCCAGCTCGAGTATTAACTTTTTTTCTGCAGGTAGCATTTCCCCGGTAGTGTTTTTTCCCAACGGCATTTCCTTTCGTAAAATCGACCTTGCCCTCGCATAAGTGTACTGGATAAAAGGGCCTGTAAATCCATGAAAATCGATCGACTCTTCGGGGTTGAACATCATCTTCTTTTTCGGATCCACCCTTAGCAGGAAAAATTTAAGCGCACCTAACCCTATGGTATTATATAATTGCTGTAATTCTTCTATATTAAAATCCTTCACCTTGCCCAATTCTTCGGTATGCATTGCCGAGATCTTTTTCATCTCCTCAATAATTTCATCGGCATCTACTACGGTTCCTTCTCTCGTTTTCATTCTTCCTGAAGGGAGTTCAACCATACCATAACTTAAATGGTGCATACCATCAGAGCCATCGATCTTTAATTTTTGCGCAATTAATTTTAATACCTTAAAATGATAATCCTGTTCGTTGCCAACAACATAAATGCTGGTGTCTGCGCCAAACTCTTTATATTTTAATTCTGCGAGACCGATATCCTGGGTGATATACACCGCCGTTCCATCTTTTCGCTGAACAATCTTTTCATCAAGTCCATCTGCAGTAAGATCTATCCAAACGCTACCGTCTTCTTTTTTATAGAACACATTTTTCTTAAGACCATCCTCTACCATTTCTTTCCCTAAAACATACACGTCGCTTTCGTAGTAGGTTTTATCAAAGTCGCTTCCAATGTTTCGATAAGTAACGTCCCAGCCTTCATACACCCATTCATTCATTGTTTTCCACAGTGCAATTACGTCTGGTTTTCCCGCTTCCCAGTCCACCAGCATTTGCTGCGCCTCTTTCATTATCGGCGCCTCGCGTGTTGCCTCTTCATCACTTAGTCCCTTTGCAACGAGTTGTTTACTTTCTAATTTATGTTCCTCACCGAATTTTACGTAGTAGTCTCCCACAAAGTGATCGCTCTTTGTTCCTGTTGATGCAGGTGTTGCTTCATTGGCAAAACGTTTCCAGGCAACCATGCTTTTGCATATATGAATCCCGCGGTCGTTTGCTATGCAGGTCTTTTTAACGTCGGCACCACTGGCCCGGAATATTTCTGCAATGCTCCAGCCTAAAAAATTATTTCGCAGGTGCCCGAGGTGCAAGGGTTTATTTGTATTGGGAGAAGAATATTCAATTAACACTTTATTTAGGGTGATGGATGATTGCCCGTAAATAATATTTGAAAAATGATTATTCAGCAATTGCAGCCATTTGTTATCTGCAATCGTAACATTTAAAAATCCTTTTATCACATTGAACGCAGCAATTAAATGGGGATGATTGGCGACAAGTTTTTCGCCGAGATCTTTTCCAGCTTTTTCAGGAGAAGTTTTCAATTGTTTGATCAATCCGAATAATAAGACTGTATAGTCCCCCTCAAATTCGGATTTTGTTTCATTTATAATAATGTCCTTCGGTAAAAGTTCAATATTATAAATTGATTTAATTTCTGATAGCACCGCCTCATTAATTAGGAAAACAATTCCCATAGCTGTTTTTAAGACGGCAAAAGTAGCACAATGGGATCAATCAAAAAGCCACGCATATTATGCGCAGCTTTCTTACTGGTTAAGGGGGTAATAAGAAACAAATATGTTGAAATTATATATATTAAATTCATCCTTAGTATTTAATTGATCAGAATCATTCATATCAATTCCTAAATTTGCCGCGATGCTGGTAGGGTGGATCAATTCTATACTGGGCTTTTTTTATCAGCCGTTCCGGAATCTGGTTCCGTATCAAACTTTCCGATACGCGGTTTGCGGGGGCAGTAACATGATGTTGGATATATTCATCTACTGGCTCAGTTTCCACTTTATAGCAAACGAGCAGGTGGTGTACACCCCACTTGGTGCTGTGAAGCCACAAAATATTGCGTTGATGATCGCCTTCTGCGTTAGTTTCCCGATGGGCTACCTGCTTAACCGTTACATTGTGTTTACGGGATCGATCTTAAAAGGTCCGGTACAGTTGTTCCGCTATTTTCTTTTGGTAATCGCCTGCCTGGTGCTGAACTACCTGTTCGTAAACCTGTTTGTGGAGTATTGTCATATTTATCCCACCGTTTCCAAGATGCTAACCACCGTGATCGTGGTATCTTTCAGTTATGTTACCCAGAAAAAATTTACGTTTAAGGGCGAAGCGCTTTAACTGCCATTTTTTCACATATCCGGGCGCGGCATAATCATTGTTAATCAACTATGAACATTAAATTTAATTAACATGGCAAAAATAATTGGAATAGACCTTGGAACCACAAACAGCTGCGTTTCAGTAATGGAGGGCAACGAGCCGGTGGTGATCGCCAACGATGAGGGACGCCGCACGACGCCTTCCGTAGTCGCATTCCTTAAGAATGGAGAAAGAAAAGTCGGAGACCCCGCGAAAAGGCAGGCTATCACCAATCCACAGAATACAATCACTTCGGTGAAGCGTTTTATGGGCCGTCGTTTTGATGAAGTAACCGAAGAGATCAGTCACTGGGGTTACAAAGTAGTAAAAGGTGACAATAATACCGTACGTATTGACATAGATGGCCGTTTATATACGCCA
>JBDTMM010000169.1:0-5656 GCA_039934275.1 Flavitalea sp.
AGGGGGGATCCTTCGTTTGTCCAGATCGTTTTATATGCCTCAGCCGATTTAGGCGCCCTGAATGGAACGATTATTCCCTTTACCAGCATGGCCCTGAGCAGGTAAGGTTTGTCTATTACCCGTTCGTCCATAAGGAATTGAGTAAGGTATTTTTTTACGTCGCTCACATCGGTTGAATCCGGGGAGCCAAGATTCATTAAAAGTATTCCTCGCTTTGTTGCTGTACTCATATTGCTGTGCGCAAAATTAGATTACCCGATTGATTAAATGTACATCAATAATAAAAGGTTGCGTCAAAAACAGAAAGTTTACAAATGACATTTCAATGACATTAAAATGTCGGTGTTCGGCAATCCGAAAGTATTTTTGCCGGGATCGATTGAGACGAAATGTACGGACAACCCAACCACGACATCGCGAAATTCGTTGTAGCAGGAATAAACTACAAAAAAACAGATGCGGCCATTAGAGGCCACTTTGCTGTTAGCTCAGGAAATTATGAACGAATAATTGCTGAGGCATTACTTTCCGGCATCCAGGAAATTTTTATTTTATCCACTTGTAACAGAACAGAAGTTTACGCCATTGCGAATGATCCTTCACAACTGATCGACCTGCTTTGCGCACATACAGATGGCGATAGCGAAATCTTCAGTTCTATGGCTTACATCAAATCCGGATTGCAGGCAGTGGAACATTTGTTTTCCGTTTCAGCAGGATTGGATTCGCAAATACTTGGTGACTATGAAATAGTGGGGCAAATTAAACAAGCCGTAAAGTTTGCAAAGGAACACGGCAGCATAGGTGCATTTACAGAAAGACTGGTTAACGCCGTTCTTCAGTCTTCAAAAACAATAAAGAATCAAACCGAATTAAGCGGTGGAACGGTTTCGGTTTCATTTTCAGCGGTGCAGTATATTAAACAGAATGTAAAAGACATCAGCAATAAAAAGATTCTGCTAAGCGGCATAGGAAAGATTGGTAGAAATACCTGCAGAAATCTTGTTGATTATCTCGAAACAAAAAACATTACTCTCGTAAACCGCACCGATGAAAAAGCGCTTGAGCTGGCAACAGAACTCGGCCTTAACTTTGTTCCATTCGAACAATTAAACGCTGAAGTTGCATCAGCGGATATTATATTGGTTTCTACTAATGCATCTTTACCCACCATTCTCAAAAAAGATATTGAAGGGAACGGGAATAAAGTAATCATAGATCTTTCCATTCCATACAATGTTGAAGTTGCCGTAAAAGAATTGCCGGGAGTAACGCTTGTAAACGTGGATGATTTGTCGAAATTAAAAGACAAAACGCTTAATAAAAGAAAAGCAGAAGTACCAAAGGCAAATGGAATTATTGCAGAACACATCGCGGAGTTTGAAGAGTGGCACGAAATGCGCAAAAATGTTCCGTTATTAAGGGCGGTGAAAACAAAACTCCAGGAAATTCATGGAAATTCGGTTTTTTTCAACACATCACAGCATTGTATTGGCGCCCCGCTAGCTGACCACCATGATAAAATTCAAAAAGTGATCAATGTTATGGCAGTCAAAATGCGTACGCATAATCAAAAGGGGTGTCACTATATTCAGGCCATTAATGAATTCATCACTCCGGGAATAAATATATAATTATGTCCGCTCCGATCCGGATAGGAACCAGGGAAAGCAGGCTCGCCGTTTGGCAGGCCACATTAGTGCAGCAAAAACTTTTAGCGGCAGGGCATTACTCCGAACTTGTTTATATAAAAAGCGAAGGCGACATTGACACTTCCACCCCACTTTACGAAATGGGTGTGCAGGGAATATTTACAAAAACACTCGATATAGCGCTGTTACAAAAGCGCATAGACATTGCCGTTCATTCCATGAAAGATGTTCCGACACAACTGGCGGAAGGAATTGTGCAAGCCGCCGTTTTGGAACGTGGTGAAGTAAACGACCTGTTGGTAATAAAAAAACAGCGATCTTTTTTAAATGACCGCAACGGAACTGCCGACATTGCAACAAGCAGTATTAGAAGAAGAGCACAGTGGTTACACAAATTTCCAAATCATCGTATGCACAATCTGCGTGGAAACATGCAAACGAGATTACAAAAACTATATACCGAAAATTGGGATGCTGCAATATTTGCACAGGCGGGTTTGGAAAGAATTGAATTAAGACCCGATAATAGTGTTATACTCGACTGGATGCTTCCCGCACCTGCCCAGGGAGCAATTATGATTGTGGCGCGAAAGAACGAAAATGATATTCTCGACACATGTAAAAAATTAAATGACAGCAACACAGCAATCGGCACAAAAATAGAAAGAGATTTTTTGCGCGGGTTATTAGGTGGATGCTTTACTCCTGTGAGTGCGCTTGCTATAGTAACAGGAAATGAAATAATATTTAAGGGAAATATTTTCTCTCCCGATGGAACAAAAAAAGTAGAAATAGAAAAGAAAATAAATATCGGGGAGAGTGATGATTTTGGATTCAGGGCTGCAAAAGAAGTATTGGCAAATGGCGGACTTGAAATAAACAGGATGATAAAAGAACAATTAAAAGTTCCCCTTGCCGGATGAAACCATTCCAATTACTGATCACTAAAAAACTCAGCCATTCACCCTTTGAACAAACGACCATCAAGGATGTTGTTATAGTGGAGAAAGCGTTTATCCAGATCGTTACTGTTGATACACCTGAAATAAAAGAAAAAATAAAATCTATTGCCGAAAAAGAAAATGTCTTGGTATTTACCAGCAAAAATGCCCTTCAGGCTGTTGCTTCGGTAATGAAAAATATCAACGACAATAGCCTGGTATTTTGTCTTGATGGCAGCACTAGAGATTTAATAATTAAATACTTTGGAGAAGAAAAAATAATAGCTACTGCACCGGACGCTGTTGAGCTTGCAAACAAGATAGCTGCACAGAGAATTAATAAAGCGCTTTATTTTTTCTGCGGGAACAAAAGAAGAGAGGAGCTACCCGGGCTATTATTATCAAAAGGAATAAAACTAAACGAAGTAATAGTGTATGAAACCAAATTTTCACCGGAAAAAATGACAGATGAATTTGACGGCGTTAGTTTTTTTAGCCCAAGCGCTGCGGAAAGTTTTTTTTCAATGAATCAATTAAATGAAAACACTGTTTGTTTTTCCATTGGCAACACTACGAGTGCTACTCTAAAAAAGCTAACAAATAATAATATACTCACATCGGAAAAGGCATCGGAAAAATCAATGCTCAACCTGGTAAATAGTTTTGTAAAAAAGAAGAATGAATAATTTAAAGAATGATCTTTTATTGAGGGCCCTAAGGCAGGAAGTTGTTGAGCGTCCTCCGGTATGGATGATGCGGCAGGCGGGAAGATATCTCCCTGACTATATAAAGCTGAGAGAAAAATACAGTTTTTTTGAACGCTGCCAAACACCTGAACTTGCCATGCAGATCACTATTCAACCTGTTGAACAGGTGGGCGTGGACGCGGCAATCATATTTTCGGATATTTTGGTGGTGCCGCAGGCAATGGGCCTAGAAGTACAAATGGTTGAAGGCAAGGGGCCTTTTCTCCCCGATCCTATCAAACAATACAGAGACATTGAAAGATTGAGAATTCCGGATGTGAATGAAACGCTTGGATACGTTTTTGACGCCCTGAGTCTTACAAAAAAAACACTCGATGGTCGCGTGCCACTGATTGGTTTTGCCGGCGCACCCTGGACATTATTATGTTACATGGTACAGGGAAAAGGATCGAAAACATTTGATGAAGCAAAAGCATTTTGCTTTACACAACCCGAAACGGCGCACAGGTTGCTACAAATGATTACGGATACCACCATAGCTTATTTAAAAGGCCAGGCAAAAGCAGGCGCAGATGTAGTGCAAATTTTCGATTCGTGGGGCGGTTTGCTTGCACCAAAAGATTTTGAAGAATTTTCATTACAATATATCAGGCAGATTATTGAAGCATTAAAAGAAGAAACGCTTACTATTTTATTTGCAAAAGGTGCATGGTTCGCATTAGAAGCCATGGGTGCCACCGGCGCTAATGCATTAGGACTGGACTGGTGCGTTCCTGCGAAATATGCAAGGGAGCAATCGGGAATACACATTACCCTGCAGGGTAATTTCGATCCGGCAAAATTGCTGGCCCCGATTCCGGAAATAAAGAAGCTGGTGAGCGAAATGATATCATCATTTGGTCGTGATCGTTATATTGCAAATCTTGGTCATGGTATTTTACCAAATGTTCCGGTCGATCATGCCCGCGCATTTGTAGACGCGGTTAAAGAATATATTTAAACATGAATATTAGAGACCAATTTTATTCTTACATCTTATCACTTCAAAATACAATTTGCGAAGCACTTGCGGCCGCAGACGGGAAGGGGAAATTTGAAGAAGACAATTGGTCGAGACCGGAAGGTGGTGGAGGAATTTCAAGAATAATTACCAATGGAAATCTTTTTGCCAAGGCCGGGGTAAATACATCGGAAGTGTATGGCGAATTACCGGTGTCCATGCGCGAAGCCTTTGGAGTTATTGGAAAAAGTTTTTTTGCCTGCGGATTATCATTAGTCCTTCACCCCGAAAATCCCTTTGTGCCGACCGTTCATGCAAACTGGCGGTATTTTGAATTGTACGGCGATGATGGTTCGACGATAGATTCGTGGTTCGGTGGCGGGTCGGATCTTACACCCTATTATTTATTTGCAGAAGACGGTAAACATTTTCATACTTCATTTAAAAACGCCATCGAACCATTTGGAGAAGGACTTTATTCAAAATATAAAGAGCAGTGCGATAATTATTTTATAAATAAACACCGTAATAACGAAGCAAGGGGAATTGGTGGAGTGTTCTATGACTACCTTCGTCCCGTGAATAATGCTGATGCAGAACGATTGCTGGAATTTCAAAAATCTAATGGAAATGCATTCCTGGATGCATACCTGCCCATTGTAGAGAAAAGAAAAAACATTCCTTACGGAGAAAATGAAATACGGTGGCAGGAAATACGCAGGGGGCGATATGCAGAATTTAATCTCGTGCACGACAGGGGAACCCTTTTTGGATTAAAAACAAATGGACGAATCGAATCCATATTAATGAGCATGCCGCCGCGCGCAAGATGGGTTTACGATCATCATCCCGAGCCCGGCAGCAGGGAAGCTCAATTATTAGAATATCTCAAACCCCGCAACTGGATTTAAAAAGTAAATTATGCTACATAGGAACAGAATATTGCGGCAGTCTTCATCTATAAGGTCAATAGTGGCAGAAACCATATTGAGACCAGAAAATTTTATGGCGCCGCTATTTGTGGTGGAAGGTAAAAAAATAAAAGAAGAAATAGCTTCGATGCCAAATTATTTTCGCATGTCGCTCGATCTTCTGCAAAATGAAATCAACGAATTGTGGTCGCTGGGAATTAAAAGCGTTCTCCTGTTTATTAAATGCGAAGATGATTTAAAAGATAACAAAGGAACAGAAGCATTAAATGAAAATGGCTTGATGCAGCGCGCCATTAAAACAGTTAAAGACGCTCAACCCGAAATGATGGTAATGACCGATGTTGCCCTCGATCCGTTTTCAATATACGGTCATGATGGAATTGTGGAGGGCACGGAAATACTGAATGATGAAACAGTAAAGGTG
>JBDTMM010000170.1:0-5598 GCA_039934275.1 Flavitalea sp.
AACTTTTAAAATGATCAAAATTTAAATTTTTTTTTTCATTTCATTTCATTATTTTAATGTTTTTTTCCAGATTGATCCTAAAGCTGTGAAAGGAGTTCCACTTTTAGTTTTCATAAATAAGAAAGAAGTAATTCAATAGATTTTAGCGAACCATTAATATGGTAATTTTTACTGATTATCTGCGTTCGTGAATTTTGAAATTCTTTTGAAACGAATAATTTGGCATTGCTTTCAAAAATGCTGCGCTGGACTATCCTGTAGGCCAGGAAAATACTGGGCAACACCGTAATCAATGCAATCATCCAGATATACCTGCTTACCCTCCTTTCCTTTTCCGCAGAGCCAAATTCTTTCTTATGAAACTTCAGGTGCTTGACCACCAGAAAAGTGGCCAGGCAAATAAAAAATCCATTGATAAAAAAAAGATACAAGGCCCAGAAAAAATAGAGATATTGGCCGGTGGCAAGCCCGAAGCCGGCGGTGCACAATGGCGGCATGAGTGCTGTGGCAATGGCTACGCCCGGAATAACATTGCTTTTTTGCTTTCGCGTGCCGGCAACAATACCGGCAAAGCCACCAAACAGAGCAATAAATACATCCCATATGGATGGGTTAGTGCGGGCAAGAAGTTCCGAGTTTACATCATGAATGGGCGTGATGGAAAAATAAATAGTTGAAGAAATGATGCTGATGACCGCAGCAATGACAATGTTCTTTATTCCTTTCTTGAGTAGCTCAAAATCATTGGTCCCCATGGCCAGACCAATACCCATTATGGGTCCCATGATTGGTGAAATCAACATAGCGCCGATAATGACGGCCGTTGAATTGACATTTAGCCCTATTGCCGCAATAAATATTGCGAATATCAAAGTCCAAAGATTGGCGCCTTTAAAATCTACGTTGTGGTGAATGGACCTAACGATCTCGGGTTCATCTTCTTTATCCTCATGCAGATTAAATCTGGATACCATAAATTTCTGGATAGCCTGGATGATTTCTCTCATGTGTAATCTTATATTATATTAATTTTTTGGCAAGCCTGCCTATTGTAAGTCCCTGCACCATGATACTGAATACAACAATCATGAATGTGACTGACACCAGTTCATCACGAAAGGGTCCGCGAGGCACCGACAAAGCCAGTGCCACAGAAATGCCACCTCTAAGTCCGCCCCAGGTTAGAATGGGCAACAGATTGCGTTCGAATGATCGCTTTAAAGAAAGGATAAGGGTAGGTAGGAATACTGAAATAAACCGGGAAGCCAGCACTATCAAAATCGCGATACCTCCTATCCAGAAGGTTTGCCTGTTAAATGAAAGCACGATCATTTCCAACCCGATCAAGAGAAATAAAAGCGCATTCATAATCTCATCTATAAGCTCCCAGAATTTGTTTATATAGTCTTTGGTTTCATCCGACATTGCCTGTTGCTTTCCTTTGTTTCCGGTAATAATTCCAGCGACCACCATAGCAAGCGGACCGGAAATATTCAGGTAGCTCGCAAACAAATATCCACCCATCACCATGGCGATGGTGATTAAAACTTCAACCTGATAATGATCGATGGAACGTAATAAATAAAACCCTGCATATCCTATCACAACTCCCCATACGATGCCTCCTCCTGCTTCCTGCAAAAATAATCGGGTTATATGCCCCGGCGTCAGGTTATCCTGACCATACAAGGCTATTTCGAGTAATATGGTGAAGACCACCACCCCGACCCCATCGTTAAAAAGCGATTCCCCCGCTACTTTAATTTCAATCGAGTGGGGAATATGGGCATCTTTTAAAATACCCATCACAGCTATAGGATCGGTTGGAGAGATAAGTGCGCCAAAAACCAGGCAATAAATAAATGGAATCGACTGGCCAAATAGAGGGAAAACCAAATACATGGCCGCACCTACCAGCAAAGTAGACAGCAATGTTCCGATCGTAGCAAAAGTAAGAATTGGGATCATCTCCCTTTTCAGGGCATGTATATCGATGTGGATGGCACCAGCAAATAATAAAAAGCTCAGCATAATCCGCATCAGCAAGTGTTCAAAGTCAATAGATGCTACGATGGATACCGGATGCTGAAGGAAGGATGGCTGCAGCTTTCCAATCCCGAGGATAACAAGGGAAAACACCAGCGCAATCAGCATCACCCCAATTGTGGAAGGCAGTTTAATGAATCGGACATTAATATAGCTGAATGTAGCCGTCAGCACAATTAACAGGGTGAGTATGCTGTAAAGATTAAAATGCATTCGCTCTTTACTTGCAATTTATATCTTTCGTAAGCCCGGAAATCTTTTTTGTTTCAAGTTCCCAAGCACCATGCACGCACTACATACCAGCGCCATTATTATTTCCGGCATTTAATTCTCTGACCTAGGATTGTGTTACAGCAACAAAGAAATCTGCGTGGCCCGGTTTTATATTCAAGCTATATAAACCGAAAAATGGAACCAATTGAGCGGATAGGATAAACCCTGTTTGGAAAATCAATTGGAAGACCTGAAAAAAAAGTATGAATTGAAGTTCTCCGAGAAAATTCCACGATAGGTTAATGCTATTGACGTAACTCACGCACATTATTCGACGTAATATCCTGTTGGGTAAAATTTTGGAAAAGTGTCCAGTAAAGTCCCTCGCTATCCAAACTTTTCAACTGATCGATAAGCTTTTTAAGCGCCTCCCGGATATAGGGATCATCTTTGCCATAGATTTGGATGGGGTGCATACACCTGGTAAAGATGTCAGCAAATGAATAATTAACCACCCAGATGCGGTTCGTACCCTTTTCATCAGAGAGCACATTTGGTCCACTATGGAACATTCTGTATGCCAGCAGGCTGCCCAGAGCATGTACACTGATCACAGCTGTACCAGGATCATTTATACCCGGACTAAGTGCCTTGATGGCAATTTCCGCCAATTGAAAAAATCCATAATCAGGGTTAACATCGATGGGTTGCCCATTATAAACATCTATTTCGCGAAGAATATCTTTTTCTATATCGGGTTTCGTAACATCACCTGCGACTCTCAGGATAGAGGTGCCTGCAACACAGTAACTTCCCCTTGCAACAGTCATGGAAATGCGAATGTTATACTTTTGGGTCAGTTTCAACAGTTGAGCACTATTAATGTCTTGGTAATAGCCAGAGTCAGGCACCTTTATCATATGAACAGCTTCCTCAAGCTCAAATTCGACATCAACGTTTGGATGATTTGGATGATATAGTCTCTTCATGCAGCGATCGGTTTGGGATTGTAGTCTGCGAATAACGATATCGTACTTCACTGATTTCGTAACATAATCCAGAAAATAAATAAACAGAAAAATGTCAATTACCGTGAAGATGAGTAACAGATAGATACTGATGGCAGGAACATAAATTCCTGAATTGATATCCCGGACAGTACTTAACAGGAACAACGCATATACAATTGTGCCAATATAACATCCCAGAACAATCTGCTGGAAACGGTTTTCTATCATACTGCTGAGCACCCGGTTACTCATTTGGGAAGCAGCCTGGTTAAGAACAATCATAACCATAGAAAAACTAAAAACAGTAACGGAAAGGATTCCGGAAACAATGGTTGAAATGATTACCCTGGCCGTATTGGCATCCTTTAAACTGAGCCAGGATAAACGTTGCTTAAAATCTTTTCCCCAATCGGAGAAATCTATTCGAAGCATTATCCATGATAACAGTAAAAATCCAATAGCAATAATGGCCGGATAAAAAGCAATACTTCCCTTTACTTTATGAAAATAACGAACTATCCATTTGACAAAATTTTTAGTCATCTTCTGGGATTCGTAAGTGATTCAGCTCTTAATATCATTGATATAGTTGACAGGACAGCCTTATAATGGATTTGTGGTCAATACCATATGGCCGGACGGAAAAGAAATAGCCGCGTCATTTTCAGCAGTCATAAAAACCCTCAAAGGATGAAAGGGAGTGGTTGACTGCAACGATCCTTTTAGTGTTTTGGATAACCAATTAGAAGAGCTTTTTAATTGCCCGATATTTTTATTCTGGTGATCACTGGTTTCCACCCAAACAATATAGGTAGCGGCAGCAGGAGTCAAGCGTTCAGGGCCTGCCAAATGCTCCACGTTCACTACAATCGAATAATTATCATTTTTATCCTTTTTTATTTTTACTGTTCCTTGTGCTGCCGGTACAACGGATGATTGCTGGAAAGTGATTTTATGCGCGCAAGAACAGAACAGTAATATTGTCAGAGAAGTTAAAAAGAGTAGGGATTTGCCGGATATTGGGTTTATGGATGTGTTCATAGTCTATATTATTCATGGTTTAGCTAAATAAAATTCTTGAGGCATCTAGAATGCTTCGTGTAAATTTATATCAATCAACTATATAATTTGTAAGTAACTCCGTGAAATACTTTCAAATAACCATTCCCGGATATCTACTCAGTAAAATAAGAAATCTTTCAAATACGGCTGGAACATTTGATTCAGTCCCCAGTTTGAGATAATGTTGAGTAAACATCTGCTCAGTAATGACTTTGATACACTCTACAAAACCACAATTTAATTATATATTCTAGGTAAGATAAGAAATTACAAATGTGATGCGTTCGATTTTCTTTCTTCATACAATTATTTCTGCTTGCCAATATTCAAATGTCTTGATTTGTCCGTTGTCCAATTTAATGTCGTATAAAATTATGTTAGTCTGTGAAATTGAAAAATCAACTTGCTTTTTGAATAAACCTCCTGCATATGAAAAGGTGTGATATTCTCCATTTTCACCGCAGATGTCCACGTCATTAGGAAATGAGTTTTCAGAATTTTTGTTTAAGTCTTTCCCGATAAATGTCTTATCCAATTTGTCTGCCTTTCGCTAGTTCGTCAACCAATATATCTAAATAACGAACCTTTTGAATCAGTTCGTCTTCAATTTCCTCCACACGATAACCGCAAATTATACCCGCTATTTTGGAAACATTCGGATTTATTTGTGGTGCGTGTTTAAAAAAAATTTCAAAGTTTGTTCTATTTTCTATTTGTTCTTGCAAGGTTTGTTTGTTATAACCTGTCAGCCAAAAAATAATCTCATCAACTTCTTCTTTTGTATGTCCTTTTTTCTCTGCTTTATTAACATAAAGAGGATATACGCTAGAAAAAGTCATTTTGTAAATTCTTGCATTATTGGTATTCAATTTTTGTTATTGATTTTAAGTTGGAAAATTATTCTTCTGAAAGTCCTTTTATTTCGCCAAGCATAGATTGTATATTTCTCTTAAAATCTGTATTTCTATTTCAGTTGCGATTTTATTCTGAAATACCTTAACATTATGGAATTTTCGTCTGCAAGGTTTAAAGTGCAAATTATTTCGGATAGTTTTCAGGTGTTATGGTGAACTAAGAACAGTTTTTAACCAGTGTTAAATATTGACTGATTTAAATCGGATTTAAAACCGTAATCAAATCTTATTAATTTTAAATTTATTATTACCTAAATTTAATCTTTACGAGCAAATGGTCGGCTTAACTTTATGACATTGGACTCGGCGCCATGTAAGGGCAGCTTCTTTCTTCGGTTAAAATTGCCCGTTAT
>JBDTMM010000171.1:0-5597 GCA_039934275.1 Flavitalea sp.
TAAGAATTGAATTACGCGCCGACCGGGACATGCAATACATACACATGAAAGACATGCGCGCAGCCTGCATGGAGCCAACAAATGTAATCAGTATCTACAAATACCAGGATGGCTTGGGTTATTACGAATCCACAAAAGACGCATCAACTAATTTCTATTTCAGTTCACTGCCAAAAGGGGTTTATGTTTTTGAATATGAATTATTGGTTACACACTCTGGCGAATTTAGCAATGGTATAACCACTATACAATGTATGTATGCCCCGGAATTTACAAGTCATAGCGAAGGCATTATAGTGAAAGTAGAAAAACAATAATGCAAACGGAATATCTAATCATCGGGCAGGGAATAAGCGGAACAATGCTCAGCTGGTATTTAAAACAGTCGGGGCGTTCCTTTATTATTGTTGATAATGGAGTCAAAAATACTTCATCACGCATTGCAGCGGGATTAATAAATCCGGTTACAGGCAGAAGGATCGTACAAACCTGGATGATCGATCAATTATTACCCTTTGCATTTGAAGCCTATAAAAAAATAGGCGAAGAATTGGGTTTAAATATCATCCAGCAAAAAGATGTAATCGACTTTTTCCCATCGGCACAAATGTTGCTGGCCTTCCGTGAAAGACTTGCGGAGAGTGGTCATTATCTATCTACACCCGAGCCACAGCATAAATACAACAAATATTTTAATTATGATTTTGGGGTTGGATCGATATCACCCTGTTATGTGGTGGACTTACAATTGTTACTTTTAAGATGGAGAAAAAACTTGCTTGAAAGTGATCTGTGTATAGAGGAGGATTTTGACATTTCTGCATTAATAGTAACCACAGAAGGCATTAGCTACAAAGAAATAAATGCCCAAAAGATTATTTTCTGCGATGGAATTCAATCGGTAAGAAATCCATATTTTAAAAACCTGCCCTTCGCATTAAACAAGGGTGAAGCATTGATCATTGAGGCCAAAGAGCTGCCTGACGACGTAGTTTTTAAAAAAGCTATGACCCTCGTTCCGCTGAAGAATAATTTATACTGGGTGGGATCTTCTTATGAATGGGATTTCATTCATCCGGATCCTTCTAACGCATTTCTTGAAAAGACAACCACTTATCTGCACCATTGGATTAAAGTTCCGTTCATTATAAAGGAACATTTGAGTTCCATCCGCCCCGCAACTATTGAACGGCGCCCGTTCGTTGGAATGCACCCATCACATCCGCGAATTGGCATTTTTAATGGAATGGGAACAAAGGGTTGTTCGCTGGCGCCGTGGTTCGCTAATGCTTTCGTGAATCATCTTACCAAAAATGATCAGTTACCTCCTGAAGTAAATGTGGATCGTTTTAGCAGACTCCTTAAATTACAATAAGATTCCCTCTGAAAATCAAAGTCGTTTATCATTCCAAATCAACCAGCGTGAACAACGAATCTTCAGAAATGTATTGTGTGCCAGCTAAGTTCCGTGGTCTTGAAAACCTGCATATTTTATTCTGGCTTCTGAAAGACATTTGCTGGTGTGCGGGAATAAAACCAATTGGTATTGCAATGATCTTTCCAACATTATCGGTGGCAATATACATTGCGTGGAAGAACCGCGAACAGTTTGCAGAGCTCACTCACAATATTGCAATCACATTATGGATAACTGCCAACTCGATGTGGATGATATTTGAATTTACTAACAGAGATGAGTACCTGAAAAATTATTGCCTTATCCCATTCGGGCTGGGCCTTGTAATACTGTTATATTATTACCTACCATACATTCCCATACGCAAGTGTAAGTTATCGCTCAGTTCCATTAACCAGTAAAATTCAGAGAGTAATTTTATTCTATGCGGCCATCTTTGCGTTAAGAAAAACACCCATAGGATCCTGCTTCAGTAATTTAGCCATCGCATCATACAGCTCAGGCAATTCGTGCTTTAGCCTTACGGGGTTTTCGAAAAATACTTCCACACTCACTGCCCAGAATTCATGATAGTTGATTCCTGCGTATTCTCCGAGTATGGTTTTCGTTCCTTCCTGTATAGTATTGAAAATGGGACGCGCTACTTTTGAAAAATTCTTAAACTCCTTTTTGAAGTGTTTGTCTTCTTCTGTTTGGGTGATGAAATTTACATAGGCAAGCGCATGACCCATTTCGTGTAACCCCACATTACAGTTTGGTGTTTGCCCTCTGATACCTTTCATAAAATTATCCCACGACAAGTAAATACCGCTGTGATCCACGTGACCCTGAAAAGGACGCGAATAAAACCCATAGTGATAATCATCACGAAGAACATAAATGTCCCTGAAATAATTCATCTGGTATTTCTCGAGGCCAAGTGTAAGCTGCACAGAAACTGCACTCACAAGAATAGGCATCTCCTGGCTCTCATCAACTTCTATGTAATGGAATTTTTTTGATCGACGGAAAAGATAAGTTCGAAACAAAAATTTTCTCTGTTCTTCGAGATTGAGCTTGTTGTAATATTTAAAGTGTCGCGACACTATGGAATGATAAAATGTTTCCTGTGCCAGAAACAACGAGTATTGGCGCTTGACGTATAGTTTGTCGATCCATTCCTTCGCAGGTGACTGAAGGATGATCATTCCAAGAATGATGCTGAAGAGTAAAACAATTTCCATGAGGGTCCATTTAACTTGTGATCAGGTACGATACACGATATTGCAGACAAATGGATCTTGAGGTGGCTTTTCAGGAGAGTTGGAAAAGGATCTATACCGCTATAGGAGAGAGGTAAGAAATGGGTAGACTAAGAATGGTACAAAATATACATAAATTTTGAAAAATGTAAGGATTTCATGAAAAGAGCTTAGCCTCTTTTAGCGTACATTTGCCAACTTCTGCCTAAGTAGCTGGACCTAAGAGAGTAATGTTTAATTAACTGCTAAATAATGTACAGAACACATACCTGTGGAGAGTTAAGGAACGAACACACCGAAAAGGAAGTCACCCTTGCCGGCTGGGTCCAAACCATTAGAAAATTCGGAAGTATTTCCTTCACAGACCTTCGTGACCGTTATGGCCTTACGCAGCTCGTTTTCGGAGAAAATTTGAATGATAAACTTACTGAAGCCTCCATTGGCCGTGAATTTGTGCTGCAGGTGACGGGAATCGTACGCGAACGCAGTAATAAGAATGAAACCATCGCTACGGGTGATATTGAACTGGCCGTTTCTTCCTTTAAAATACTTAATAAATCAAATACACCTCCCTTCACCATCCAGGACGAAACCGATGGCGGCGATGACCTTCGCATGAAATTCCGCTTCCTCGACCTAAGAAGGAATGAGCTGCAGAGAAATCTCGAGTTGCGCTACAACGTTAATCGTTCTGCGAGAAATTATTTACATGAGAATGGGTTCATGGATATTGAAACACCCTTCCTGATCAAGTCGACACCCGAAGGCGCGCGCGATTTTCTGGTGCCGAGCAGGATGAATCCCGGCCAGTTTTATGCACTTCCCCAGTCACCGCAAACGTTTAAACAGCTGCTAATGGTAAGTGGTTACGATCGCTATTACCAGGTGGTAAAATGCTTCAGGGACGAGGATCTTCGCTCAGACAGGCAGCCTGAGTTTACCCAGATCGATTGTGAAATGAGCTTCGTGGAACAGGAAGACATTATCATTATGTTTGAAGGATTGGTTAGACGTGTTTTTAAAGACGTAAAAAATATCGACTATACCGAAAATGTAGAAAGAATGACCTGGGAAGATGCCATGTGGAACTACGGTATCGACAAACCCGATATCAGGTTTGGAATGAAGGTTGCCAATCTTAAAAAACCTTCATCGGTTTATATAAATAAAAATGATTTTTCTGAGCTGATAGGTGGTGCGGGCTTTGTAGTATTTGACAGCGCAGAAACCGTACTTGCCATTGCGGCGCCGGGTTGCAGCGATTATACGCGCAAGCAAACCGATGAACTAACGGAATGGGTTAAACGCCCACAGGTGGGCATGAAGGGGCTTGCAACCATAAAGTGTACTGCTGATGGAACCTTTAAGAGCAGCATCGATAAATTTTATTCAGAAGAAAAATTAAAAGCGATCGCTTCTGCAACAGATGCAAAAGCCGGTGACCTTATATTAATTCTCGCAGGACCAGAAGAAAGAACAAGAAAAGCGATGAGTGACCTGCGTCTTGAATTGGGCCAGCGTTTGGGTTTGCGGAAAAAGAATGACTTCAAATTATTATGGGTAGTTGATTTTCCGTTATTCGAATATGCGGAAGAAGAAAACCGCTGGGTAGCTAGGCATCATCCATTCACTTCTCCAAAACCTGATCAGATTTCGGAGATGATCAATAATTCTCCGGTGATAACTGATGCGGCAAATTATTTAAGTCATCCTTACGCTTCAATAAAAGCAAACGCATACGACATCGTATTAAATGGAAATGAAATCGGCGGTGGTTCTATCAGGATATTCCAGCGCGATCTGCAGGAAAAAATGTTTGCCGCACTAGGTATGACTAAGGAAGAAGCAAATCATAAATTCGGATTTCTGCTTGGTGCGTTTGAATATGGCGCCCCGCCACACGGTGGTATTGCCTTTGGTTTTGACAGGTTGTGTGCCATACTTGGCGGCAGCGAAAGCATTCGTGACTTCATCGCCTTCCCCAAAAACAACAGCGGCCGGGACGTAATGCTTGATGCACCATCAACCATTGATAACCTGCAGTTAAAAGAACTCTCTATCAATATTGTTAATCCCTGAATTAGGTTATCTCTCAAAGACGTTATTAAAAATACCCTTTACTCCCAAATGTGCTCAAATGCAGGCAGGGCGGGCATATCTTTTGTATTTATGGTTTTATTTTAATAAACCTGAGAAGAGCAATAGATATGAGACACATGATGATAATAGCGGGGGTTTCACTCCTTTTGGCATCCTGCACAAAAACAATTACATCCGGCGATATAAGCCTGAAAATCCAAAGCGACTTAGCCGCAACTACCTACCTCGATGTTAGTTATGGCTCCGATCCAAAACAGGTAATGGATATATATTTACCTGCCAACAGAACGAGCAGTACCCGAGTACTAATAATCATCCACGGCGGAGGTTGGACTTCGGGTGATAAATCTGATTTCACCAGCTATGTAACTGAATTTCAAAAACGTTTACCTGGTTATGCAGTTGCGAATCTTGATTATAGATTGGCAACCACAAACAAGAATCATTTTCCTGCGCAGGAAAACGATGTTAAATCGGCCATCACGTATTTAAAAAATAAATCGGCAGACTATTCTATCTCGAATGATTATGTATTGCTTGGAGTAAGTGCGGGTGCACACCTTGCAATGTTGCAGGGATACAAACATAGTGACGTACTACAGCCAAAAGGAATTATTTCATTCTTTGGTCCCGTTGATCTACAAGCGTTATATGAATATGCCGACGCCAGCATACCCTGGGTGCTCAAAACAATAACGGGTCAAACCCTTGAGGAAAATCCTGATCTATTCGCACAATCCAGCCCGATTAATTATGTCAATCAGGCTTCTGCCCCCACATTAATTCTTCAGGGCGATAATGATAAACTTGTTCCGGTTGAACAGGCATTCATGTTGCAT
>JBDTMM010000172.1:0-5594 GCA_039934275.1 Flavitalea sp.
TGCGCAAGAAGTGGAACCCCAAGATGCTGCCTTATATTTTTGCTGAAAAGAAAGGTATTCACATCATCGACCTGAATAAAACAACTGAGCACCTCCTTGAAACTGCGGCAGTTCTGAAACAGATCGCAAGAAGCGGAAAGAAGATCATGTTCGTTGGAACAAAGAAACAGGCAAAGGAAATCGTTTCCGATTGCGCGCGCAAAGTGAACATGCCTTACGCTACCGAGCGCTGGCTGGGCGGCATGCTTACCAACTTCAACACCGTTCGAAAGAGCGTGAAGAAGATGCAGAGCATTGATAAAATGCTCGGCGATGGCAGCGCAGAAAGCCTTACAAAAAAAGAACGCCTGCAATTGCAGCGCGACCGTGATAAGATGGATAAAGTGCTTGGTGGTATTTCCCAACTGGGACGTGTACCCGCAGCGTTATTTATTATCGACATCGGTCACGAACATATCGCCCTTGCAGAAGCAAAACGCCTCGGCATTACTACCTTCGGCATTGTTGATACCAACTGTGACCCCAATAAAGTAGATTTTGCCATCCCCGGCAATGACGATGCTACAAAATCAATCGCCATCATTACGCAATACATCACCGCAGCCATCGCTGAGGGCCTTGCCGAAAGACAAGCAGCCAAGGACGAAGATGTTGATGATGCAAGTGGTGACGACAATGAAAGGAAGGCTGATCGCATACAGGCAGAAGCCGAAGCTGAATCAGGACGAGCACGTACAGGCGGAGCACCGGGTGCAGGCCGTGGACGGACAGCTGGCGGACCAGGTGGTCCCGGCGGGCAGAGACGTCGTACAACCGGAGGACCGGGCGGCGGCGGCGGTGCACGCAGACCAGGAGGAAGGTAAGTTTCCCACTTACATGATTCAATAATCAAAATAAAAATTACATGTCTACAGCAACTATAACCGCGGCTGACATCAATAAACTACGCCAGGCAACCGGCGCAGGAATGATGGACTGCCGTAAGGCCCTAACAGAAACGAATGGTGATTTTGAAGCCGCAATCGACTGGCTTAGAAAGAAGGGTGCAAAAGTGGCGGCCCTTCGTGGCGACCGTGAGGCAAAAGAAGGTGTGGTGATCGCAAAAACTACAGCCGATCATAAAACAGGTATTGCATTCTGCGTGAGCTGCGAAACGGATTTCGTAAGCAAGAATTCGGACTTTGTTGCCTTTGCACAAAGTATTGGTGATGCGGCTATTTCCAATAACATCAAGAGTGTGGATGAGCTTAACAATACTACTATCAATGGGGCAAAGATCGCCGACCTTGTAAATGACAAACTTGCGAGCATCGGTGAGAAAATAGGAATTACAAAATTCGAACGGGTTACTGCCGACTACGTGGCATCATACATACATGGTGCAAACAGGATAGGCGTACTTGTGGGATTCAATAAAACCGCAGGTGAAGCCGGAAAGGATATTGCTATGCAAATTGCAGCAATGAACCCCGTAGCAGTGGATGCCGACAGTGTGCCTGCAACGACTATTGAAAGGGAAAGAGCCATTGTCACCGACCAGATCAAGGCCGATCCGAAGATGGCAGGTAAGCCAGCAGAAATGATCTCCAGGATCGCCGATGGCAAGATGAATGCTTTCTTCAAAGAACAAACCCTTCTTGCACAGGTATTCGTAAAAGATGGTGCAAAAAGTGTTGCCGATCATTTGAAAAGTGTAGATTCAACTTTGAAAGTGACCGAATTCAAGAGAGTGGCGCTCGGTTAATAATCCAATAAACCTACTGACCCCCAATGCATCCAAAGTACAAACGTATTCTGCTTAAGTTATCTGGTGAATCCTTTTTGGGTGATAAAAGCTTCGGAATGGATCCCGTGGTAATTGAGCAATACGCCCGCGATATTAAAGGCATTACCGAATTGGGCGTGCAGGTGGCTGTTGTAATTGGCGGTGGAAATATTTACCGGGGAATGAATGAGCTGGAAACAGGTATTGAAAGGGCCCACGGTGATTATATGGGAATGCTTGCAACGGTTATCAATGGAATGGCACTGCAGGCGATGCTGGAAAAAGTGGGGGTGTTCACCCGCCTCCAGAGCGCTATCAAAATGGAACAGATCGCTGAACCCTATATCAGGAGGAGAGCCATGAGGCACCTGGAAAAAGGACGCGTAGTCATTTTCGGAGCAGGAACCGGCAATCCATACTTTACCACAGATACGGCAGGGTCTTTAAGGGCCATTGAAATTCAGGCCGATGTTATATTAAAAGGAACAAGAGTCGATGGAATCTATTCCGCTGATCCCGAAAAGGATAAAAACGCGGTTAAATATCAAACGGTTACTTTCCAGGAATGTTTGTCAAAGAATTTAAGGGTAATGGATATGACAGCGTTTACGTTGTGCATGGAAAACAAACTGCCCATTATTGTTTTTGATATGAATGAGCCCGGAAATCTTCATCGGGTAGTAGTGGGGGAAGAGGTGGGAACACTTGTAAAAGGTTAATAATCAGCACATGATTTCTTTATTCCATACATTACTTGTAATATTCGATTTACAGTAGTATTTTACTTATCTGAAAAGCCACTATAATAGTGGTTTTTTTATGCCCCCCGTTCAATATCTTCTGGAAACTCAGAAACCCGAAAACTTAAAGTTACCCTAACCGTTATGAACACCTTGATCTCAATTCTGGGTATTGTGGCAATTGGCATCCCTGAAATGGTCATATTTTTTATGGCCGCCATCCTGCTCGGTTTTTCCATTCATTTCTATTGGTCCGGACGTAGATCGGCAGTGAACCTACAAAGTTCCATTCCTTTTGAACCGACTGGTATAAGTGAGGAGGATGAATCGAGGTTGTCGTTCTATGAACAGTTGGAACGCCACGAAAAAACGCAGGAAAGACTGGAAAAAGAGATCAGCAGGATGAAAGTAGAGGAGAAATCGCTGTTGAAGGAACTAAACCATGCGAGGGAAGAAATAGACCTGCTGGAATCCGCGCCTGAAAAGAAATTGGCCCCCGAACCGGAGCCTGTCCCTGCATCGCCATCAAAACATATATCTGAATTGGTGATCGCGCAGCAGAACCTCAATGAATATCTTTCCAAAGAAATGACAGAACGCCTGGAGAAGGCCTACCAGGAATTTAATTTCCTGCAGGACAGGATCCAGAAGATAGAATCCCAGGTGGTTGACCCGCAAACGCGGAACATGCAGCACGAAGAAATAGAACAATCCTACTTCCGCATCACTAAAGAATATGACGAATTGAAGTTAAGGCACCTCAACCTCATGGAAGAAAATCAAAAAATGCTGAGGTTACTCGCCGACACTGAAGAAAAATTGCGCGACTCAAATTTCCAGAAGCTTCAGCTTACCAAAAAAGTGGTGTTTCTCGAAGAACTGGCAAATGACCTGCAGCAGGTTTCCGGTCATCACAAAAAGCTGGAAGGTCAGCTTAAACGCATTAGCGAAATAGAAAACCTGCTTACAAGAACCACTTCCGAAGCCAAGAGATACTGACTTGCTATATCTTCGCATGATAAATGCGTGGGTATGCTGGATATGATCGCGGACATCCGCCAGGATTATAAATTAAAAGTGTTTACGGAGTCTGACGCGCACAAAAGCGCTATCCGCCAGTTTGAAATATGGTGGAAAGAAGCGGTTAAAAGCGACCTTCCTGAAGTAAATGCGATGACACTTGCCACCTCTTCTTCCGACGGTATTCCTTCTGCGCGGATCGTACTATTAAAAGGGTTCAGTGATAATGGATTTATCTTTTTCACCAATTACAACAGCTTTAAGGCACAGCAAATTGCCGAGAACCCCAGGGCCTGCCTGGTATTTTTCTGGAAAGAACTGGAGAGGCAGGTACGCATTACAGGGATCATACAAAAGGTTTCCACCAGTGAAAACGATGATTATTTCAATAGCCGGCCAGAGGGAAGCCGCGTAAGTGCGATTGCTTCACCACAGAGCCAGGTAATCCGTAACAGAGAATGGCTGGAAGAGCGGGCTAACGCCGTTGCCAGTCAAAACCACGATGGCGCGCTTCATCGCCCCGAATATTGGGGTGGATACCAGGTAAGGCCCATCAGTATTGAATTCTGGCAGGGTCGTTCAAACAGGCTGCACGACCGTTTGCAATACACACTTGAAGACAATGGTGAGTGGACGCTAGAACGCTTAGCGCCATGAAGCTAAAGTTTACTAATCCTTTTTCTTTGGTGCGGCTTTTTTCTTAGCAGGATTTGCGGGCCTTGTTTTACCAAATGATCCTTTGAATATTTTTCCTTTCTTGGTTTTTTTATCACCTCTGCCCATATTATCTGTTTTTTAAACTGTTATTAAAAAATAAAGGTAAATCTTAAAACAAACAACGCAAGGATTGCGTCAGGTATTTTAAAATTTACCTAATTGCCTGTGTGCAGCATTATAATTTGCTTTGCAGTTCTTTGCCTGCTTTAAATCTTGCTACTTTTTTGGCCTTTATTTTAATCACCGCACCTGTTTGAGGATTACGTCCGTTACGCGCTGCTCTTTTTGAAACGGAGAATGTTCCAAATCCAACAAGTGTAACTTTGCCGCCGCCTTTCAAGCTTTTTGTTACTGCTTCAACAAATGAATCTACAGCAGCATTTGATTGTGTTTTTGTAATGCCAGCATCGTCGGCAATCTTTGCAATTAATTCAGCTTTGTTCATAAAGTATATTTTAAACTGCGACAAAATTATATGCTTTTTGCATGAAACAAAATTTTTCTCTGTTATTCAAAGTTTTTGTACGATCATTCAAATCCGCGTCAGGCAAGGATTCTATGTGTTTCGTAATTTTACGAATACCAATTTAATTATTACGATTATCTTGAAAGCCTGTGTGGTAGCGGTTTTTAGTAGCTAAGTTGAAATGCTTGCCAGCAAAGGGTTTGTGCATGATAGAATATTTGTGCGCATATTTAACGGATCAAATATTATCCACAATCAGTTAATAACTTCCATTGTTGTGGCGAATGAGATCGCATTTTCACCCCATAGCAACTTTTCTTCTTCCTGAAATTGTGTGAGATACAATTTCCTGAAATCATTTACCTGAGAAATATTACCAGCAAATAACTGCACCGCGTATGTGGGTCCGTCATCATCATTTACTTCCAATAATTTTGTAACCTGATAATGTGTAAATAATCCTGTTACGATGTAGAGTGGAAGATATTGTGTGATCAGCCATTGTTTCCATGCATCCTCAATGGACCAGCTTACCTGTGTGGTAATATTGTAAATGATCATGCAATGGTTTTCAATTCTAAGAATACCGGGCAATGGTCACTGTGTTTTATATCGGGTAAAATGCGTGAAGAAACCAATGCAGGAACCAATGGTGTTGTTACGTTGATGTAATCTATGCGCCATCCTTTATTCTGCGCCCTTACTGTAGGAAAACGCTGGCTCCACCATGAATACTGGTGCGGGTCGGGATTAAATTGACGGAAGCTGTCAGCGAAACCTGTCTCCAGAAATTTATCCATCCATGCCCTTTCAGCAGTGAGAAATCCAGATGAATTTTTATTTCCTTTGGGATCGTGAATGTCAATTTCTTTGTGAGCAATATTAT
>JBDTMM010000173.1:0-5592 GCA_039934275.1 Flavitalea sp.
CTGCATCTTTAAACTGGGTAGCGGAGCCAATAAATTTCGCAGCGGTGAAATCCATTCCAAGCCAGGTGATATCTGCATTTTCAGGTATTTGGGCCAAAGTGGGCTGAGCGATGGCACAAAAGAATAGTAACACAAAAAGCCAGCTAAGTTTTTGTAAGCGTTTCATTATTGGGGGTTTTTAGTTTGAGTAATAAAAATTTTCATTTCGCATTGAGCTAATATTACACCATTGCATTTAATTTTTCCCAGGATCAAGGTAGCATCGAATACCTGATTCTCAATGGTGATCTCCGTTTCTAATATATCATCCGTTTTTGGCAAATCAAATATCTGCAAGTCTTTTATAGCACCTATATAGCCGACAAGAACAGGTTTGTTTTCCATTTGTGAAACATAGCCAGCCCGTGCGGCGGCTGTTTGGGCGATGTTTTCAACCAGGCCAGGTTCACGTAATTCTCCATTTACAACGAAAATATTATTTCCCCTCACCTGAAATGCCGTACGGGTGGATCTTTCATCAGAATCGATCAATTGATCTATCATCACAAAGGGAGGCCTTTGTGGAATGAGTGACTGGATATGTTCTTTATCTACTAACATTTATTGCTGCCAGAAATTATAATAATTATACCACTGTTCGGGATATTTTTTCACTTTGCTTTCCATTTCACCAATAAAATCGTTCAGTATTTTTGGCATCACTGCTTCTTTTTCTAAATGTCCATATTGTTTTAGTTCACTCGCAAAAAAATGGTAATGGAAATTTGTTTCTTTCATTGCAAATACGAAAGATAACGGAATTTTAAACTTGGCGGCAAGTACAAAAGGCCCTGCCGGAAACCTGGCCTTATCGCCTAAAAAATTGGCGGTTAAAGTTTTATTGCCTTCAATGAACCTGTCGGAATGCATGCAAATCAGTTCGTTTCTTTTAAAAGCGTCGTTTATTTCATAGATATGGGAAAGATCGTTTTTTATCAAAATAATATTCATATTCCTCTCGCCGGTTACCGATGTAATGTATTTCTTAATCTGCTGGTGCTCGCCGTCGAACATCACTACATTAATTCGTGTATTTAGCCGGTTTAATAAATGTCCTGCAATTTCCCAATTGCCGATATGGGAGCTTAATAATAAGCCTCCTTTTTGCAAATCGACTATTTTCCTGAGATTCTCTTCTCCATCAAAATTGAAGGTAAATTTATTGGGAATGCCCGACATTACTACCACCTTATCAATTATGCTTTGCCCGAAAGATAAATAATTTTGGTAGACTTTATTCAGAGATCTTATAGCACCAAACCCAAGTTTGCGATGAAAATAATGGTATGCACTTTTTGAGGATTTGTAAGAGAACAGAAGGTAATAAAATGCAACAAACCTCAGCAGGAAGTATGCGGGCGTTACGCCAAATCGTTTTAAAACGGCAACAAAAATGCGATAACCAAACGGGGATCCTTTTGACTTTCCATGCCAGGCTGGCATTACACAAGTTCTTTTGAATTCACACGTGCAATAACATACTCATAAAAATCCTGAAAAGTAATGATGCCCGTGAAGTCTTCGGGTTTTACTTTAAATGAAAAATTACTTTCAATGATAACAACCAGGTCAATATAGTCGAGGCTGTCTAAATTGAGTGTTTCCTTTAAGTTTGCTTCAGGAACAATTTTATCGGCATCAGTTTCGAATTCTTCTACGAGGAACTCGTTTATTTTTTCAATAATTTCTTCATTTTTCATAAGCGGGTTTATTTTAGTTCAGGGTTTTGATAATCAGCGATGAATTCGTTCCTCCAAAACCAAAAGAGTTCGACAGAACAATGTCTATTTTTTTTTCGATGGTTTTTTTGGCAATATTGAGTTTGGCAGAATCCTCATCTGGGTTTTCAAAATTAATATTGGGTGCAATAAAATCATTTTGTTGCATTAATACAGAATATACTATTTCACTTGCACCGGCCATCCAGCATTCGTGGCCCGTCATTGATTTTGTTGAGCTCACATAAGGCTTGCTTCCTCCAAAAACTTCATCAATGGCTTTTGCTTCGCTGCTATCGCCGGCAGGTGTGGAAGTGGCGTGGGCGTTAATATAATCAATTTCCGAAGCCTTTAAACCTGCATCTTTCAACGCCCTGTGTAAAGATCTTACAGGCCCATCTACAGTAGGATTTGAGATATGACCTCCATTCGACGAAAATCCGTATCCGATAACCTCTGCTAAAATAGGCGCTCCTCTCTTCTGAGCCGATTCCATACTTTCCAGGATAACCGTGGCCGCTCCGCCGCTTGGGATCAAACCATCGCGGCTGCGGTCGAACGGCCGGGATGCCTTATGGGGTTCCGATTCCATTATGGAAAAGGCCGATAAGGCATCAAAACTGCCCATAGAATAAATATTGATTTCCTGCGCGCCCCCGCAGATGATGCAATCCTGCAAACCGGTTTTAATAAAATGGTAACCCAGCCCTATAGCATGTGAACCACTGGCGCATGCCGCACTTATAGTAAAGTTTATTCCTCTTAATTTAAATATAGTCGCCAGGTTCATGGTCACTGTAGAATTCATAGTTTGAAAGACATACCCCGAACCCACAAGCATGGTATCTTTTTTTTCGCGAATGATATCAGTGGCTTCTATTATCGGCTTGGCAGAACTGTCGTTGCCGTACAAAACGCCAATTTCATTCTGACTGATATAATCCTGATCCATTTTCGCAACTTTTAATGCCTCCACTGTGGCCACGTAGGCATATTCACCCTGTTCAGGCAGCATGATCCTTGCCCTCCTGTCTAATACATTTTTCAAAATGGGTCTTTCCACAAAACCAGTTAAGCCCGAACGATATCCAAATGATTTACGCACTTCATCCAGTATAATGCCTGATCTTCCCTGGTGCAGGGAGTTCCTTACCTCGTCGAGATTCTTTCCTATGCAGGAATATATACCTATGCCCGTAATCACTACTCTGTTCATAACCCAAATAACCTGGTTAAATAACGATTTGTATCAAAAATGAAGAAAAATAAATAATCTCGCTAATTTGTTCCGGTTTCCTTTTGCATCTATTTCCATCTACATTCCATCCAAGATGCTTATGAGTACAAACCGCCATTAATCGACAACACCTCGGCAGTAATATAAGCTGCCTCCGGCGAAGCCAAAAAGCCCACGGCATGGGCAACTTCTTCCGGTAATCCGAACCGTTTTACCGGAATGATGGCTTTCAATTCTTTTTCATCGAGTTCTTTTGTCATATCTGATTTAATAAAGCCGGGGGCTACTGCATTTACAGTGATGCCCCTTCTACCCACTTCCTGGGCCAGCGCTTTAGTGGCGCCTATTACGCCCGCTTTAGCAGCCGAATAGTTGGTTTGCCCCGGCAGCCCCTTTAACCCTGAAAGGGATACAATATTGATAATTCTTCCATACTTTCTCACCAGCATATTGTTCAAAACCAACCGGGTGACATAGAAAAACCCATCGAGGCTTGTTTTAATTACATTATCCCATTGCTCGTCTTTCATCCACATCATCAGGCTATCGTCTTTAATGCCTGCGTTATTTACCAGTATTTCGATATAGTTTTCCGGATTGGATTCTATCCAATTGCCCAGTACCTGCGCTATCAGTTCCTTATTTGATACATTAAATTTCAATAATTCACCATTGCCACCTTTCTGTTGTATCTGTGAAAGGGTATCATTGGCTGCGGATTCATTTTCATTGTAATTCACAAGAACATAATAGCCCATTTCTGCCATTTTAATGCAGATCGCCTTGCCTATTCCTCTTGATCCTCCTGTAACTAATGCGCATTTCATCCTCTACTCCTTAAATTAATTTCCAGATTCATTGAGTGTTCGATTGAGACTACTACCATTCGTTGGGTAAAGCACTGCTGCTTTACTGGAAAAAACCGGGTCGGATTTTTCAAAATAAGTTTTCACTTTTTCGAGATCCTTGTATTTAGGTTGATCTTCAATAAACTTTGGAAAAATCATTCTAATATCGTTATAAAGTGATTTTGTAGTAGAAGATAAGCGGGGCACACAATTCATGTAATCAATTGCCTGCAAAATCGTCATCATATGAATTCCAAGCACTTCAAATGAATTGTCAATTACCCTCTTGGTCATCAATGCCGCATTACAACCCATGCTTACGATATCCTGGTTATCGTTGTTGTTGGGAATACTGTGTACGTACATGGGAAACGACAGGGTTTGGTTTTCAGCCACAGTGGAAGTAGCAGTAAACTGCATGCCTTGCATACCAAAATTAAAGCCCAGCACACCAAGGTTGACAAAGGGCGGAAATTTTTGATTCAGCCTTTCGTTCAGCAGATAGTTGAGCTGCCTTTCGGCAAGCATGGACAGCTTGGTGATCGCGATCTTCAGTTTATCCATTTCCAATGATACATAATCGCCATGAAAATTTCCCCCATGGAAAATATTTTTATTTTTATGGTCTATAATCGGATTGTCATTCACCGAGTTTAGCTCATCCACCACCACTTTTTCAGCCTGTTGAATGGTGTCATAAATAGGGCCCAACACCTGTGTAACGCATCGCAGTGAATAATATTCCTGCACCTTATCTTCAAAAACCTCCTGGTCAAGATTTTCGGGATTGTACAAATGCACTGAGCGGTCGCGAATCATTTTACTATCCTTCAAAATATCCCGAAGCATAGCGGCGATCTTGTTCTGCCCCTTGTGGTGCTTTACAATATTTAATTCATAGGAATAATGATCGTCAAATGCTTCAACAATTTCATTGATCATGGCCGATAGCATCACCGACCATTCCAGTAGTTTTTTAGCCTGTATGATATTCGTCATTCCGATACCTGTCATGGCGGAAGTTCCATTTAGAATGGCCAATCCTTCCCTTATGTGAATAGATAGCGGTTTTATATTGAACCGGTTAAAGATCTCCATAGTTGGATAGATCTCCTTTTCATACTCTATTTCGCCTTCGCCTATTAAAACCAGGGCAAGATGTGCCAGTTGAACCAGGTCGCCACTGGCACCTACTCCACCATGTTCATAAATACAGGGAAAGATGTTTTTATTGATGAGTTCTTTAAGCAGTTCCACCACCTCTACATGCACGCCGGAGTAGGCCTGCATTAAACTGTTTAAACGGGCAATCATTACCGATTTTACGAGAAAGGTCGACATTAGTTTTCCACCGCCTGAAGCGTGGCTCCTGATAAGATTGTATTGAAGCTGAAGCAGGTTTTCTTCACTCACCTTATATTGAGCCATCGGTCCAAATCCCGTATTAATGCCATAAATCAACTTGTTAGATGAAAAATTTTTGAGAAACCGAAAGTTTTCATCCACCTTTTCCACAGCCTTTTCATCTAAAGCAATCTTTTTTTCCTTAAAAAGAATTTCAGAAAAATCCTCTAAAGAAATGGCGTTTTCCCCAACCTGTATCATTCCAAAATTTATTTAGGGTTACACGTCTATGTCTGATTTCGATCCGGCAGTGGATAAATTATTCAATCGAAGTTACTTTGGCTCCCCGTGTAAAATTACCCGGTTCATTTTTTTCCTCAACGGACCATTGATTAACAATTATTTG
>JBDTMM010000174.1:0-5553 GCA_039934275.1 Flavitalea sp.
GTGCAGACTGTCTTTATCCGCAGTTGAATAAACAGCGATCGTTTTTATGCCCATTTCCTTACAGGTACGAATTACGCGCAACGCGATTTCTCCCCTATTGGCAATCAATACTTTTTTAAACATCTTTGAAAAACGTTTGGTGCTGTGATCTGACCATTATGATGGGTCAACTAGGAACAGTGGCTGGTCGTACTCAACAGGGGAAGCATCATCAACCAGCATTTTTACGATACGGCCTTTTACTTCACTTTCGATTTCGTTGAACAGTTTCATTGCCTCGATAATGCACACCACTTTACCGGTGGTCACCTCATCGCCAATCTCAACAAATGGCGGTTTGCCAGGTGTGGAACTGCGGTAAAAAGTTCCGATCATCGGGCTCTTGATGGTAATAAGGTTGTCTGGTGTGTCTGCTGTAGCTTTTGATTTGTCGGAAACAGCACTGCTACCATTGGGCGCAGAAGCAGGAGGTAATTGCGCGCCGTATGATTGCGCAGGAGCCGCAGAAGAATACAAATGCTGAACGGCTTCTTCTTTTTGTTTTATTGTAAGTTTAAATCCCTTTTCTTCAATAGAAACTTCACCAATATTAGACTTGTTGATCATTTTGATCAACTCCTGAATTTGTTTGAAATCCATCTCAACTGGGTTTAATTAATACGACTTAGAGTAACAGCGGCTAAGATAAGGATTTACAATATCTTACTATTTCACTCTTTCAACATATTCACCGGTCTTGGTATTTATCCTTATCATTTCTCCTTCGTTTACAAAAAGTGGAACGTTAACAGTTGCGCCGGTTTCAACTGTTGCTGGCTTCAAGGTTCTTGTTGCGGTGTCTCCTTTCATTCCGGGTTCGGAATAAGTAACTAATACCACTATCTTGTCCGGAAGTTCAACGCTCATGGGGAGTTCCGTTTCTGTATTCATCAGAAGAGATACTTCCTGCCCCTCTTTTAAAAAGCGGGGTGCGTCTACCATATTTTCATTCAGGGTTACCTGCTCAAAAGTTTCGTTGTCCATAAAGGTATAGCCCGAATCATCCTTGTACAGGAACTGGTACGATTTACGTTCCACTCTTACCGGGAAAACCGTATCGCCTGAGTTCCAGGTATGTTCGATTGATCTGCCATTTTCCAGCCCCTTAAGCTTCGCCCATATCTTGGCGCCCGCCCTGGCAGTTTTATTTTGGCCGAACTCAACTACTGTGTATAAACTTGCGTCTAACTTAAGTATCATTCCCCTGCTGATGTCAGCCGTTGTTGCCATAATGATTCTTTTTTAATTGAAAACCGTTTTTATAACGGACGGCAAAGGTAAGGGAACCTTTAATACATTTGCAGCACAAAACAGAGTCTATGAAAACGCTAATGTTTGTTATCCTATCAGTTCTCGCTTTGCAAAAGGGCTTTGCACAAGACGACCAGCCTCCATTTAAAAAAGATAAAACCATTCCGAATTTTGAAATTGAAAAGACGGATAAAACCATTTTCAGTTCCAGCAAACTGAAGAAGAACGTGCCGGTGATCATCATGTTTTTCAGTCCCACCTGCGAACACTGCCTGCATCAGATGGACGAGATGGTGAAGAGGTCGAACGACCTTAAGAAATTTCAGTTCGTGCTGGCTACCTACCAGCCTGAAGAAGAACTGGTAGCCTTTAACCAGAAGTACAAGATCACCAAATATCCCAATTTCGTTACCGGCCGTGATACGAAATATTTCCTTCCGCCTTATTACCAGATCAGCAATTTTCCATTCCTGGCATACTACGATAAAAACGGAAAATTGCTTGGATCTACTGAAGGAACTGTAAGCGTTGACGATATGCTGAAAAGGATGAAATAACCTATATTTATTTTTTAATCTTTAACAAAAACACCGACATGAAATTAGTGTTACTGATCGCAGGTTTTTGTATAACCATCGGATCGTATGCGCAGGATTGCACCGGCTATTATTTTCTGCAGAATAATAAAACGGTGGAAATGACAGTTTACGGAAAAAAACACGAGGTTTCCGCAAAACAGGTGTACAAAGTCTCCGATGTAAAAACTTCCGGCGGTACAACTTCAGGACATCTCGATTCGGAAATGTTCGATAAAAACGGCAAGTCAATTTCGAAAAGCTCCAGCATTATTAAATGCGATGGTGGGATAATGATGATAGACATGAAAATGACCATGCCAATGAACCCCACACAAAAAGTGGAAACCGATGTTAAGGCCGATAATATATTTATTGAATATCCAACTTCCATGAAAGTAGGCGATCAATTGAAAGACGCTACAATGCACCTCGATATGGCCAGCGGCAATAATCTTCAACAATCCATAGATATGGAAGTGAACGACAGGAAAGTGGAAAGCAAAGAAAAAGTAACAACATCAGCTGGAAGTTGGGATTGCTTCAAGATCACTTATCATGCAAAAATGAAAATTAAAACAATGGGCATAGGCATCCCAATGAATATTGATGGCGTTGAATATTTCGCACCGGGGTTTGGAATTGTAAAAACAGAGAGTCCACACGGGGGAACAGAAATCACTTCTATAAAATAATTTCCCAAAACTGCTCAGCTCTTTTGGCCCAGCTATTCGAAGCAGCAACCGTAAAACGTTGTTGCTTTTTTTGTGCATCATCTGTATTGATGGCAGTATCGATGGCCACAATAAAATCCTGGTGATTTTTTTCAATGTGCGCCACTGCTCTGAACGCAATAATATCTTCCGAAAAATCGGTACTTATTACCGGTTTACCCGCCGCGAGGTACTCGTTTATTTTTAAAGGATATATGCTTGCGGTGAGTTTGTTTTTTTTATAGGGAATGATGGCGCAGTCGAAATATTTGAGGTACGATGGTAATGAAGAAATTTCCTTTGGACCCGCGAATATGATATTGGAAATTTTATCGAGGCCATATTTAAGATGTTCATCGCCAGAAACCGGCCCAATTAAAAAAAGTGTTTTATCAGAATGATATTCAGCAATTTTTTTTAGCAGTTCAAAGTCTGTGCGGTATTCGATACTTCCGATAAAACCGATGATCCTGCGTTTGTCGTTTGGCATATCAGCAGGGCGTGCAACCGAAGATTCATTTGCAGAGGAAAACAATTCAACATCGGCGGCATTTGGAAGAAAACGAACATTAGGGGAGATAGATGATTTTAATCGTGTCAGTTCTTTTGAAGTGCAAATGGTATGGTCCGCATTTTTAATGATGTCTTCTTCGAGTTTTATTCCGTGTCGGCTTGTGTAGGATACTTGGGAGAGATCATCCATGCACTGGTAAATGAATTTTTTTGGGGCGATGTCTTCCGGAATATCCCTTAAAAAAAAGGGGTCGAAGAAATTGATGAAGATGTATTCCGAAATAGCATTCTCAACAATTATTTTTCTTACTGTTTTTAATACGATGGCATTATTTATTCGTGAAAGATGGTTATAAATGATTCCCTTCGGAAGGAAATTTAAGGAATAAACTACCTGTGGCGTTACAGCAGTTAACCCTTTTGTAAAATCTTTGTTTTTATAATAGATATTATTTCCACCGATAATAGAATTTTTTTTTGCGCGAACGGACGTACTGCTTCTTTCCCTGAAATAATCTTTCCACGAATAAGGGTGTTCGATAAAAAACACTCGGTTTGTTTTTCCAAATTCTTTTGCGAGGGATAATGCAGGGGAAGAAATGGGTGCATCCCATCTCGATAGCGAAAAGCAGATGATGTCTATCTTGTCCTTATTGATTGAAAGTAAACTCACCTACGTATGTGTTGAATAAGGGAAGAATATTATCCTTCTCCGAAATTAACGCTTTATCGGCAGGTATTTTCCAGTCTATTGCAAGCGAAGGATCATTATAGAGTAATCCTCTTTCGCTTTCTTTATGGTAACAGGTGTCACACTTGTAAATGACTTCGGCGGTTTCGCTCAGCACCGAAAAGCCGTGCGCAAATCCTTTGGGTACCAGCAGTTGTTTTTTATTACCGGAGCTTAATTCTATGGCAAACACTTCCCCAAATGTTGGTGAACCGGTGCGCAGGTCTACAACAATATCAAGAATTTTGCCTGCAAGCACCCTTATTAATTTTGTTTGGGCATAAGGGGGAAGCTGATAGTGCAGTCCTCTTATTACGCCATACGAAGACTTCGACTGGTTGTCCTGAACGAATGAAATGTTTACTCCGTTCCTTTCAAACAAATCGTAATTGTAGGCTTCAAAAAAATATCCGCGGCTGTCTTCAAATACTGCCGGCTCAATAACAATTAATCCCGGGAAAGTGGTAGGGGTAAATGGCATGAATGCTTATCTTTTTGAATACTGATGCTCGTAGTATTGCTGATAGTCTCCCGAAGTTACGTGTTTGACCCACTCTTCATTACTGAGGTACCAGTCGACTGTTTTTTCCAGTCCTTCTTCAAACTTAACGGAAGGTTTCCACCCCAACTCATTGGTTAATTTTGTAGCGTCGATCGCATATCGGAGGTCGTGGCCAGGCCGGTCGGAAACATATTGAATTAATTCCTGTGACGTTCCTTCGGAACGTCCAAGCTTCCTGTCCATGATGTTGCAAAGTAACTTTACAAGGTCGATATTTTTCCATTCGTTCAATCCGCCGATATTGTATTTTTCGCCGGCGGCTCCTGTATGAAAAATTAAATCGATGGCGCTTACATGGTCCTCCACCCAAAGCCAGTCGCGAACGTTTTTCCCTTCGCCATATACCGGCAGTGGGCGATTATTTTTAATATTGTTGATCATTAACGGAATCAACTTTTCCGGAAAATGGTGCGACCCGTAATTATTAGAACAGTTTGATAATATAACCGGGAGACGATAGGTGTGATAATATGCCAATACAAAATGATCGGAAGATGCTTTTGAAGCGGAGTAAGGGCTCCTTGGGTCATAAGGCGTGTGCTCGTTAAATAAGCCGTATTCTCCCAATGATCCGTATACTTCATCTGTAGAAACATGATAAAAAAGTTTTCCCTCGGTATCCTTCTTCCAGTATTTCCTGCACGCATTTAAAAGAGTTGCCGTGCCTAGTACATTTGTTTTTACAAAAGCAAGCGGATCGATGATCGACCGGTCCACATGGCTCTCTGCTGCAAGGTGAATGACGTGCGTAAATGAAAATTCTTCGAAATATTGATCAATTTCCCTTTCATCGTTAATATCACCCCTGACAAATAAATAGTTGGGTGCATTTTCAATATCAGTCAGATTTTCGAGATTGCCGGCGTAAGTCAGCGCATCGAGATTTATGATCCTGTAACCGGAATATTTATTTACAAACCAACGCACCAGGTGCGAGCCGATAAAACCAGCCCCACCTGTTACCAGTATCGTTTTTTCAAATTTGTTCATTTAAAGGCTCCAGTATTCCCGGCTTTTAATTTTCTTCTTGAATATTCCCTTAAGATCGGCAATAACTGCTTTCTCTTTGGTGATACCGGCGAAATATTTGTCATCGAGGTCGAGGTAGGCTTTATGAGGGACGGTAACAATTACCGCGTCGTAAGGCCCCTTTTCTTTTGTAACCAGTTT
>JBDTMM010000175.1:0-5520 GCA_039934275.1 Flavitalea sp.
GAACGTTATCTATCAGCGAAAGAATCAGGAATATGATAACGATCCATCTTCACGATGTTCAACTCCATGCTTTTCATGGAATATATGAGGGAGAAGACAAAGTCGGCAACCCTTATGTTATCAATCTCGATGTGACCTACGATGAACGCGTAAGTAATTTTGAAGAATTAAAACATACCATTGATTACGTTGATCTGTTCGAGATCGTAAAAACCAGGATGCAGGTGCCAACAGGTTTACTGGAAAAAGTTTGTGAGGGAACCATTCGCCGCATTCGACACCAATATCCGTTTGTAAAAGAAGTGACCCTAAGCATATACAAGCTACAGGCTCCGATTGAACATTTCCAGGGGAAAGTGGGCGTGAGCATGAATAAAAAGTTCAATGATTAAAAGGTTTATTTTCTTAATCCTGTTTTTCCCGCTCTTCTTTTCATTTTATGCAAGAGCACAGGACGTTTCTGTTCTGCTGGAACAGGGTGCGGCTTATGAAAAAGCATTCAACGATAAGGACGCGCTTGCTAAATACGCAGAAGTTCTAAAAAAAGAGCCTGGCAATCTTATTGCGTTATGCAAAGTGAGCCAGTTATATGGTGTACTGGGAAAAAGACTTTCGTCGAAAGAACAGCAAAGGGAATATTATAAAAGGGCGCTTTCCTATGCACAGCTCGCAATGAAGGTTGGCCCTAACAACGCGGAAGCAAACTTTTCCATAGCTATCAGCAAAGGAAGGATAGCGCTCATTTCCTCCAACGAAGAAAAGGTAAAGGCCATAAGGGAAATAAAATCCTATGCAGAGAAATGCATACAGGTTGATCCGTCTAATTTCAAAGGATACCACTTATTAGGAAAATGGTACTATGAAGTGAGTGACCTCAATACCATTGAAAAGTGGCTGGTGAAAATGATGTATGGGTCACTGCCCCAGGCGTCACTTGAACAATCAATAAAATATTACGAAAAAAGCAAACAACTGAACCCGGGGTTTGTATTGAATTACCTTGAGCTGGCCAAAGCATATAAGCGCAATGACGAAGCAGACAAGGCAAAAAAACTATTGCAGCAAATGCAGTCCCTGCCCCCTTCCAGCTCCGATGATATTAAAATAAAGGAGATGGGTAAGAAAATGCTGGACGATTTATAGTATTATTGCCCACTGTAAAACATCATGATCCAACCTGCATTCGACATAGGAAATCCTGAAACCTTACCTGAACTGGATGGTAACCTGCTCGTAGAGATCAGCGGACAGTCGTTCAATTATATCCTGTTTACAAAAGACCCTTACCGATTAATACTGCTTCGCCAGTACCGCCTCTACACCACCAACGATAAAATGGTCCGCGACATCCTCGAAGAAATTATTTCTGGTGATACCGTTCTGCAGCAGTATGCAAAAAGAGCCATTGTGATCTATAATTTTCCCGAAGCGAATATTTTACCGGAAGAATATGTGAATGAACAATTAAATACCCCTTTGAATAAATTGTTCTTTGGTGAATCTGATAATGGGTTCTTATTTAATGAAAAAGTCCGTGACTGGAACCTGCAGAATGTGTACAGCGTTCCAAAAGATATTCATTCTTTGTTCAAAGAGAAATTTACAGGCAGCAGTTACTGGCATTTTTATTCTCTTTTACTCGGTGCTTCTAAAAAAGAGGTGGTTGAAAAAGTAAATTATATCCGCGTGGTATTTTACCACGATAAATTTATAGCCGCGTTTTTTATTGGTGGCCAGTTGCAGTTGATCCAGACCTTTAATTACCAAACACCCGAAGACGTTGCCTATTATTTATTGCTCATCTGCAAGCAATTTAACCAGAAACAACAAGACGTGTCACTGAATATTTCTGGATTGATAGATAGTCAGTCTGCTCTGTACACAGAATTATTCAAATATTTTGAAGACCTACAGGAAGACGTTGTTCCGCTGGATATGGACACCAACGACTTGTTAAATGAATTACCCGCACACTATTTTTCACCGCTGCTGAAGATGTCTGTATGCGGATTATAGGCGGGGAATCGGGAGGAAGAAGGATACATCCTCCAGCTAAGATGCCCTATACGCGCCCTACAACGGACATTGCCAAGGAGGGGCTTTTTAATATTCTCGAAAACAACCTGGATATTTCAACACTCTATACCTGCGACCTTTTCGGCGGTACAGGAAGCATTACTTATGAATTGTGTTCGCGGGGTGCAAAAGAATGTGTAATAGTGGAAAATGATCCGGCGATGTTCGCCTTCATACAAAAAACGGCAAAGGAGTTGAAGTTTGCTAACATACACACTGTAAAAATGGAGGTGTTCAAATTTATTTCACAAACCAAAGAAACATTTGACCTCATTTTTGCGGGCCCTCCTTACGCTTTGCCCACTATTGATGACCTGCCGGCAAAGATCCACCAGCGGAATTTATTAAAACCTAACGGATGGTTTATTCTCGAACACACTCCGAGAAATGACTATACCAGTTTTCCTCAGTTCGCCACCGCACGTAATTATGGTACCACCATCTTTAGTATTTTTGTAAATAAATGATACCTCGGCAAATATTTATAACAGGCACCGGAACCGGAATAGGCAAAACCATTGTTTCCGCAATACTCACCGAAGCCTTTCACGCAGATTACTGGAAACCGGTACAGGCAGGTTTCGATAACGGTACCGACAGTTTATCTGTAGGTCAATTGATTTCAAATACTAAAACAATTATTTATCCGGAAACCTATAAATTGAAAAAACCGGCTTCTCCGCATATTGCAGCCCGTGAGGAAGATATTACTATCGATTCCGATAAAATAAAAAACGAAATACCCCGCACAGATAATACGCTGGTAATAGAAGGAGCCGGTGGATTAATGGTGCCCTTAAATGAAAATGAATTTGTGGCCGATCTGATTTTAAAATTAAATACACCCGTTATCCTCGTAAGCAGAAATACGCTGGGCAGTATTAATCATTCTTTGCTAACCGCCATCGCCTGTAAACAAAAAGGGATAAAAGTGTTGGGATGGATATTCAATGATCAATTCATGGATTACGAAAATGAGATCGTTCAATGGTCGGAATTTCCAAAACTCGCCAGTATTCCATGGACCAATGATCCTGATAAAGTTTTCATATTGCAGCAAGCCGGCCGCATTAAAAACCTTTCACAAACCTGGCCATGCTGAAGAAGGAAATCAGGAAGATATACACAGAAAAAAGACTGGCGCTTTCTCCGGAACAATATGCCACTGATTCGGATTTGATGCTGCGTTTATTTAAACAGGTCAATCGGAAAGATGTGCGGGTATTAATGTCTTATTTCCCTTTTCACGAGCGACTCGAATTCAACGTAATGCTTTGTGAACATTTTTTATCATCCACAAATCCTACTCTTAAAATTGCACATCCTCGTATTGCTCCCGATGGAATAAATATGGATCCGATACTCATTAACAAAGATTCTGAATATTCCCAGAACAGGTATAATATTTCAGAACCGCAAAATGGCAACCTCGTCTCCCCAAAAGATATCGACCTCGTATTTGTTCCGCTCCTTGCCTTTGATTCGCGAGGGTACCGGGTAGGATATGGCAAAGGATTTTACGACCGCTTCTTACTGAAATGCCCTGAAAACGTCACCACGGTAGGCTTCTCCTTTTTCCCGGCAATAGATGCGATCAGCGACATCAGCCAATTTGATGTACCTTTAGCCCTTTGCATCACACCTACGCGTGTCTATGAATTTTAATGCTCCGCTCTTACGTCCTATAAGAATATTATTTTTTCCTTTCTCCCTGATTTATGGACTGATCATCTGGATAAGGAACAAATTATTTGATAAGGGATACATTTCTTCTTCCGAATTCAATCTTCCGGTGATAGGAGTAGGTAATTTATCTGTAGGAGGAACGGGTAAGTCGCCAATGGTAGAGTGCCTCATTGATTTACTAAGCAAAAAATATGAGGTAGCCGTTCTTAGCCGCGGTTACAAAAGAAAAACAAAAGGATACGCATTGGCAACCACCGGCATTACCGCCCTCGAAATTGGTGACGAACCCATGCAGTTCTTCAACAAATTTCCAGGTGTTACCATCGCAGTTGGTGAAGAAAGACTCGAAGCGATTCCACAATTATTGCACGACAAACCCGGTACGCAATTAATTATTTTAGACGATGCCTTCCAGCATCGTTCCGTTCGCGCGGGAATTAATATCGTGCTTACGGATTATAATAATTTATTTACCCGCGACTGGTTCCTGCCCACCGGCGACCTGCGCGATAATGTATCAAGTTATAAACGCGCTGATATACTTGTGGTAACAAAGTGTCCTGCCGATTTAAGTGAAACTGAACGCGATTCCATCGCCAAAGAAATAAACCCGCTACCACACCAGCGCTTATTTTTTACGTCGATCAATTACGGTTCGGCTTATCATATTATATCTCGCCACGAAAGACCGATCAATGATAAGGATGAAGTATTGCTGGTTAGTGGTATTGCCAATCCAGACCCCTTAAAAAAATATTTATCGGATAACGCCGATACGTATTACGAGATATTGTATGAAGACCATCGTATTTTCTCCATCGATGACTGGAAAGAGATCCGCAAACGGTTCGAATCCATTTCATCAGAAAACAAAATAATATTAACAACAGAAAAGGACGCTGTCAGGCTCATGAAATTCCAGCAGTCGATAGAAAGTTATCCCTTTTATGTTCTTCCCATGCAGGTGCATTTCCTGTTTGGCGGTGAACAGTTGTTTACTTATTTAATCATTAATTTCATTGCTGGTTTCATAAACAAAAATGAGAACAATCAAGTTCTACAATAATGCCAAATAAAAAAATATATAAAGGAAAACACCAGGGCGGTGCCAAAGCAAAGGTGGTCACCGGCGCACTGGATATTACCCGGTCTGGAATGGGCTTCGTGATCGTACAGGGCGCTTCGAGCGACATCATGATAAGACCCGCAGATTTTAATACTGCACTCCATGGTGATTTAGTACGGGTTCTGGTAAAGGGAGAATCCATGGGCCGTAACAGGCAACAAGGAGAAGTAATGGAAGTGCTTAAGCGTAAACAACTCGACTTTCCCGGTAAGCTGCAGATCAGCGAAAATTTCGCCTTCTTCGTGGCCGACGTAGATAAGCCAATGCCAGATATTTTTATTCCGCTCGATAAAATAAATGGCGCAACAGAAAAAGACATGGTGATCGTAAGGATCATAGAGTGGCAGAAAAATAAAAAGCCGATAGGACAGGTGCTGCAGGTAATGGACCAAAGCGACGAAAGTGATTTTGCAATGAAGCAGATTCTTCTCGAAAATGGATTCACACTAAATTTCCCCGATGAGGTAATAGAAGAATCGGAACGCATTCCTGATATTATTCCTGTTGACGTAATCAAGAAAAGGAAAGACGTACGCGATATACTTACCGTAACGATCGATCCTATCGATGCAAAAGATTTTGACGATGCCATTTCATTGCGCACACTCGACAACGGAAATTATGAAGTGGGT
>JBDTMM010000176.1:0-5498 GCA_039934275.1 Flavitalea sp.
ATGTGAGCGTTCCTGACATTAAGCGTTATTCCCTGGGAACTGACCCTGGCACTCACTTGCATACAGGTTGCCAGAAGTATAATAGAGGTAATATTCATAATCCTCAGCATTTTGAAGACAGACCACCGTTTAAAAAACAGCGCCTCATAAAAAAAAATTTGCATAGCTTTGTTTGGTTTGAGTTGATGAAATAATGTGATAGAAGTGTTTGTTCTTTATTATTAATCAGCTTAGGCTTTCGGCCAGTTCCTGTTCCAGAGGATCTGGCTTTTTTCTTAAACCAATCGTACTAACTTTTTAAGCTTCATAGTCCTTTTGGGAGGAAATTTCAATTGGGAAGGTCTCAATGTGAAAGGACTCGGATCTGTTTTCCTTCAATTTTAAAATGCACGGCCTTCGTGGATTCCAACATCTGAAGTAAGGTTGAAACATTTGTATTCCTGGATATCTCCGCATAAAAAATCTCTTCAACCGGCCCATCAAAAACTACCTCTACGTTATACCAACGAGATACTTCCCTCATAATATCTTCGATACTGGCGCCTTTAAAAAAGAATAACCCATTTTTCCAAGACATCACTTCATTCAGGTCTATGGAACTGGTCACGTCAATCCTTCCGTTTTTATTTACCTGGGCCTGTTCTCCCGGAATGATTACTTTAGGTTGCAGATTACTGTTAGTGTTTACACTCACACTTCCCTCTATTAAAGTAACATTAAGAGAGCTTTCGTCATTGTAAGCATTTACATTAAAATGGGTTCCTAATACTTTGATACTCGTGTTTCCCTTACTTACAATAAAGGGCATAGCTGGATTGTGAGATACTTCTAAATAAGCCTCCCCTGTTATTACCACTTTTCTTTCCTTGCCGTTAAAAGCTGTTGGGTATCTTAATGAGCTTTCTGTATTCAGCCAAACTCTGGTGCCATCCGACAACGTCAGGTTAATGACTTTGCTTCCTCTTGGGTTTATTAATGTATTATACTGTATTTCATTAGTAGTGCCCCGATAAGCAATCTCGCCATTATCCAATTTAATAACGTTCACTGATCCCTGCTTTGCCACTATCCCATTACCCGAACTGTCTAAAATGATCTTTTCTCCATTGCTCAATGTTAGCACAGCATGGACTGCATTCGGAGGGGCTATATTATTAATCTTCGCTTGTTCAACTTTTGCCAATTCTTGTTGTCGTTTCTGTTCTCTATTAGCATAGAAATAGTAACCTGTTCCTAATAACAAAATAATGGATGCAGCAGCAGCCCAGCGAGACCAAACCATTTTCCTTACCACCGGCCTGATGTCTGGATTATTTATTTCTCCCAGGATTTCATGATACATGCGCTCCACATTTGCTGCGGGAACCTGATCGTCCGGCTGGTATTCGCACAACAGTTTTTTAATATGATCCTTTATGAGAACCTCATTTTTCTCTATCTCCATGATCCTGAAAAGTTCCTGTTCATCGTTATGAGAAGCCTGTCCACTTGTAAATAAGTGTAATAATTCCAAAATCCTTTCTTGTGAACCTCTCATATCGACTGTTTGTATAAATTATACGTCACCATCTTACAGACGATGTACGAGCATGACGAAATGTACTAGTGTTTGGAAAAATAAATTAATAATGGGTAAGAAGACTGTCCAGATGCTTGCCGATTCACTTATTAAAACATGCACGGAGGAAATTTACCGCAGTAGCAAGATGGTTCCTTACTGTGTTAGGAGAGATGTTTAATTGCTTTGCAATCTCCTCTCTGCTTTCTCCGTCTTGCTTGGCCAGCTTATAAACCAACCTCTGCTGGGAGGGAAGCTGGCTGATTACATTTTCAAGGATGGCCCTGTTTTCTTTTTCCAGTAACAAAGACTCAACTTCGTTTTCACTTCTCTCTTCCACCTGGGTCATTTTTAATTTTAGTTTGCGCTCCAATCCAAGCTTTCTAAAATAGACATAGATGCAATTTTGAAGAATAGTAAACAGATATGCCTCGGGGTTTTTTGCCAGGACTACTAATTTCCTTTTTACCCAAAAAGTAACGAAAACTTCCTGAACAATTTCTTCTGCGAGATCAGCAGAACGCGTCATCTTAAATGCAATTGCATGAAACGGTGCTTTGTAGTAGTCAAATACAATTCTGAAGGCTCGTTCATCATCTTCAGCTATTTGTTTTAATGAAATTTGAATATTGTATGGTAAGCCTTCCTGCATATATAGTGTTAATTGAAACTAATAAAAAATACGATCTCATCAAAATCTTTTACCGTTTCGCAATTGACACTGTCGGCTCCAACTGTAAGCGGATGCAAACTTCGACAGGTACAACAAGAGATATGCTTTATTTTAAAATAACAACCATCATTTTGATGCTATTTAGTTGAAGTAGAAGTGCTGTCCATTTTGGCTTTTGTTGCACTTCCTTCTTTATATCCATCCTTAAAACATTCCACTATCACATAAGCAGATACCGCTACTAAAAAACTAATAATCAACGTCCATTTCAATTTGCGGGAATTAAAATTTTTCATGTTAAGTTTATTTATGGTTTAAAAATGATGATTAAATAGTTGTCATAGCAATTTGATTAATAAGTAAACGCCCACCATCACCAAAAACACAACTCCGGCTAAAATATAATATACCTGCTCCGCCGGCGTTTCGGGTTTGTACCATCCGTCCATATTTTTCCACTTGATTCCCCTGGTTTTTATTCCGGCATCTTTGAACCATTGTTTTGCCCACATCGCTTTCCAGGGATTGATAAGGTGTTCGAACATTTGCAAATTTTCGTTGCTTTCCTTCAGCCATTCATCGAGCAATACCTCTTCCTGTGGAGTTATTTTATCCGCCAAAAATCTGGCTATCAAGGAACCGTATTCATATTTAGTCATCCTCTTCTTCATTTCTTATGGCTCTGTTTCTATAGGTGGTGAAAAATTATTTACTTCCCAGGTATTTAATCGCAATTCCCCTGGAGTGCAAGCGCAATATTTCTGAAATGCCCTGATGAAATTTTGAAGCGTACTATAGCCTGTAATCTCGTAAAGGCTCTTCAGTGGAACGTCTGGCATTTTTACAACTTGTCCGCCGGCCTTAACACACAACTGGTATTTGCGATACTCCTCCATTTTAAAACCAGTGACCTTTGGAAAAAGCTTCTTCAATTTGAACTCGTTCATCCCGGTTTGCATGCTTATTTCAGCGGTGGTGAACTGGGTTTCGAGATTGCTGTCTATTAATTTTTTTACTTCGTGAATAAGCACCCAGTCGAACTCTTTCATTTCCCGGGTTGCTGCATCGTACTTTTTTGAAACATCCATCATCGTTCTGAAATAGCTGCCAAGCTTTTCATGCAACAAACTACTGGCACGCTCGCGCGAGAAATCCAATGCTTCTAATTCGAACAATGCAAGGCTCATGCTTTCATTTAAAAACGAAATCGGGCCGATCTCCCGTTTTGGAAATCCACGATATGCGTTTCTTACAGGCTGATCAAAAGGATATGTTTCATTGGTAATCCGCTGCAAAAATGCTGCTGACCATGTTAAGTCTATAAAATGATATTCACCCGGTTTCTGAACTAGTAACAGGCTGGTCCATGTATTGCCCGACAATATCGAGAATTGTTCTTTTTTTAAGTGGATCAGTCCGGCGCCCTTTATGTACTCGTGCAATCTATTATTAAGAGACACCCGTGAAAACATGCCTGTGGGGTTATCATGCCTGCATACGATGCCTTCCGGCTGCCTCCAGTTTATGTGCAGTTTTCTAAGGCCCACATATTGGGTATTGAATTCCTGGCAAACAATTTCCCCGAACGGCGCGCTGATGTGTGAGGCTTTTGCTCCTTTTAATACCATACCCTGGTATTTTTTTGGAAGGCCCTGCCTGGCGGGCAGATGCTCTCCGGTAGTATAACAAAAATGAATGCTCATAGATAAGATGACAAGGTCTAACGGACATAAATATCCTAATTATAATTAGTCCGCAAAAAACTATTTGGTATCCTACAGGGATAAAAAAAGTATCCCACAGGGATAAAATAGTATCCTATAAGTATAAAAAAGTATCGCGCAGGGATAGAAAGGTATCCTGCAGGGATAAGTTTAAGCGGGAATAAACCTTTTTCGCAGAAATATTTCCCGCTACAGGAAAACCAGGAATTATTCATTTCAAAAAACAATTTCATCCTTTGTGTCAGGTATCGATGATGCGGGGCCGCGTCCGGAAAAGAGGAGAGACGCCCTCCGATCCACCCGCAACATTGAACCCCAAAAAAGGAAACCAATTTCTATCACAAACCACTAAACCACTAATGCCCGAGCGAACCAACACCGAAGTAACACCGAAGCCAGACCGAAGAACGATTGAACAACCATTAAATAACAATTGAACAACGGAAAAGCAACTGTTAAACAACGATTGGAGCAATGGCGAAGAAAAGCTGTTTGGTTTTAAAAATTACAATTATGGCACGTTCCGAAGGTAATTTATTCGTAGACGGATTTACAGGCAAAGTCGGCGGAAACATGGTGTTTCGCAAACGCAGATCAGGTAGCCTGATCGTTGCAAAAAACAGGAAAAGAAACACCCTTGCTCCTACTGAGGCGCAGGCCAGGGTCCGTGAAATATTCAGGGAGGGGTCCATTTACGGAAAGTCGGTAATGCAAAACCCGGCCCTAAAAGCGATGTATGAGAAAGTTGCCATAGGCAACCAGAGTGCATACAATCTTGCTCTGAGGGATTTTGCAAAACGACCCGAAGTAAAATCGCTGAACACAGCGGGTTATACTGGTCAACCCGGAAGCATCATCGTGGTAAAGGCAATTGACGACTTCAAGGTTACCACAGTAAAGGTGTCCATCTTTTCTGCAACAGGCGACCTTCTTGAAGAAGGAGATGCAGTTGTTGGGATCAATGGACTTGAGTGGGCGTACACCGCAACCGTTTTAAACAATGCCGTTGCCGGTACAAACATAAAAGCCATTGCGAAGGATATTCCAGGCAATGAAGGATCACTTGAAGTTATCCTGTAAACCCCGTTTTTAAATCCAGTTAAACAATCCCTATGAAACAGAAACAAATCGATCAGTTATCGGTGCTTGACCGCGTAGCGGCTCCCACGCCAAGGTTTTTCCGGTTATTAAAAGTAATAGGATTAACGCTGGCCGCTGCAAGCGGAACATTGCTCGCTGCGCCTGTAGCGCTTCCTGCAATTGTAGTTACTATAGCGAGCTATGTAGCAGTAGCCAGCACAGTAGTAACGGCCGTGAGCCAGGTAACGGTTGAAAGTTAAGGATCCCGTTCCTGTGAAAACCAAAACAGCCTGCGACCGAAAGGTTGCGGGCTGTTTTAATACTGTGAGGAGGTGGTGTTTTGATCATTGATGGGTTTGAGGAGAGGAATAGTTTTGTTTTGCAAATCACAAATAACACCAATGATCTATTCAATAATATTCCTGGCGGAGGGCAGGTGAAAATCCTGTACTTGCAGTGTTAT
>JBDTMM010000177.1:0-5446 GCA_039934275.1 Flavitalea sp.
GATGTTCTGGAACCTCAAACGCACAGGGAAACTGGTAGGATTAAAAGGATTGATCGTCGGCGGATTCAAAATAAAACCAGATGATCCCGGCGAAGAATTCGGTATCCCAATTCAGGATATCATACTCGATAAATTAAAAGATTATTCGTTCCCGGTTTGTTTTGACTTTCCCGTTGGACACCAGCCTGATAATTTCGCATTGAAATGCGGAGTAAAACATAAATTAACCATAACCTCCCATTCCTGTACACTATCGGACATTAGCTAAAATGATAAAAACACCACCATATTTATTTCCCGGCAGCACCATAGGATTGGTTTGTCCATCGGGATATATTCCACCCGACCGCATGAACACCTGCGTTGAAACATTAAAAGAATGGGGTTACAACATAAAAACAGGGTTGACCACGAACTCCGTTTCTGACAATTATTTTTCGGGCAGCGACGAAGAACGGCTTACCGACCTGCAGCAAATGATTGACGACCCCGAAATTCACGCTATTATGTGCGCGAGGGGTGGGTATGGCTTAACGCGCATCATTGACAAGATCGATTTTAAGCATTTTTGCGAGCATCCAAAATGGCTGATTGGTTTCAGCGACGTTACCATTCTTCACAGCCATGTATATACGAATTATAAAATTTCAACTATACACGGCCCGATGGCGGGTGCATTTAACGATGCAGAAAGTGATAATAAATATTTATTGTCGCTGCGGAATGTAATGGAAGGGAAAAAAATCAGTTATTCCTGCGAGCCGCATACATTTAATAAAAAGGGAGCGATCATTGGTGAACTCGTAGGTGGCAATCTTAGTTTGCTCGCTCATTCAATAGGTACCGATTCCGACATAAAAACAAAAGGCAGGATCCTTTTCCTCGAAGACGTTGGCGAATATCTTTATAATACAGACCGGATGTTTTACCAGTTAAAAAGAGCAGGGAAGTTTGATAAACTTGGCGGACTTATTATCGGCGGATTTACAGGAATGAAAGATACCGACCGTCCTTTTGGTAAAACGATTGAAGAAATTATTTCTGACGTAATGAGTGAATATGATTTTCCGATGTGCTTTAATTTTCCGGTGAGTCATGAAAAAGAAAACCTGGCATTAAAGATCGGGGTGGGTTACAAACTGAAAGTGTCAAAAACAAGGGTTACCCTGTCTGAGTAACTTTATTTGTGCCGTATTAAAACTTAATTCCCTAGTGGTTCAAACCCCTCTAATGCTTTTTTAAAACAATAAGGGAATAAGGGTACTAATATTCTTCTTCTTCCTCTACAAACACTCTTTTAAGCGAAGGATTATTCACAGGCGCAACAATCAGCGGGAATTTTTCGATCGTAACGTTTGCGGTGTCAAGACCAAACCCACGTTCTTCCGATAAACTGATCTCTTTTATCCAGAAGTATAATTTCATCACCACTCTTTCAAGAAATGGCAATTCATTATCCTGGCTCAGGTATTTTTCCAATACTATAAATTGAAAATCGCCAACCACATTATTTCTTTCAAGCGATTCGTAGCGGCTGGTGATATTCACTTCTTTATTTGCCACAAGGTCAGCCACCACTTTTCGGAACATCAAATTAATTTTTGGTTCTATGCGAAACCCGAGCCTGAATTCAACCCGGATAATATCATTTGGAATTATGTGATCTACTTTGTATTCGCAGGTGTACGGATCGTCCAGTGTATCTACGTGAACGAACCAATAAATGTCGGAGCGTTTTGGTTTTTTATTAAGGATCGAGTAAGTGATCTTGTGCTCGATTTCTTTTGGATTATTCGCACTGGTGAGGTATACTAAGTGGGTGGCATATTTCGCCACTGTTTTATCATTACTCAATTCCTGTATCTGCGGAATGTAGTGTTCGAGCCGTACAAATTCCACGTAACGGTTCTTGATACGGCGGCTACGGAACCAGACATACATAACACTAAACATTACACCGCCAATGAGCATAGTGATGTAACCACCGAGCGTAAATTTTTGCAACAGTGCAACAAGGTATCCCAGCTCAATTATAAAATAAGAACTTAAGAACAAGTATATAAAAGTGGAGTTCACCCGCTTGGCCACCATGTAGTTTGAAAACAATATGGTGGTCATGAACATGGTCACAATGATCGCGAGACCGTATGCGTTTTCCATTCGCGACGATTCGCGGAAATACAATACCACTCCCACGCACCCGGTAAATAAAAGCAAGCTTATGGCCGGGATGTATAATTGTCCTTTTTCTTCCGACGGATATCTTATCCTCAGTTTGGGCCACAAGTTTAGGCGCATAGCTTCGCTGATCAGTGTAAATGATCCGGATATCATGGCCTGGCTCGCTATAATTGCCGCTGTAGTGGCGATCACCACACCAGGAATAATGAACCACTGTGGCATCAGGTCGTAAAAGGCATTGATGCCTAATTGTAGTTTTACTTGCGGGGTGATCGTCACCCCATTCCTATGAGCAAGCAAATAAGCGCCCTGACCGAAATAATTTAATAATAAACAGGTCTTCACATATATCCATGACACCCTTATGTTTCCACGGCCGCAATGTCCAAGGTCGGAATATAACGCCTCGGCACCCGTGGTACAAAGGAACACGGCGCCAAGCAGCCAGAATCCATGCGGATAATTGGCCAGGAAGTTTACGGCATAATAAGGGCTAAGCGCTTTGAATATGGAAAGATCATCGAACACGTGATAGGAACCGAGAATAGCGAGCATAGTGAACCATAGGAACATTACCGGCCCAAAGAGTTTGCCTATTGAAGCAGTACCGAATTGCTGAAGAAAAAAGAAACCCGCCAGTATGCCGAGTACGATGTACACGATGTTATTGTCCTGCTGGCCCAATGCATGGAGGGCAGGCAGCTCGCGCAGTCCTTCGATTGCGGCCGTGATAGTCATGGGAGGAGTGATAATACCGTCTGCCAGCAGTGCGGCTCCACCGATCATTGCCGGCAGAACAAGCCATCGTCGCTGTCTTCGTACCAGGGCATACAACGCGAAGGTTCCGCCTTCACCCCTATTATCGGCCTTTAAAACGAGCCACACGTATTTTATGGTAGTTTGGAGGGTGAGAGTCCAGATAATGCACGAAAGCGCACCAATAACTAAACTTTCATTTACAACTCTGTTTCCTATAATTGCATTGAAAACGTACAGTGGAGAAGTTCCGATATCACCGTAAATAATACCCAGTGCGATTACCAGGCCTGCTGCGGTAACCTTATTGGTGTTTTTGCCCACGCGGCGAAGTTATACGGAAAAAATAATTTATCTTAAAAATCCTTTAATCTCTGACGATCACCAGTTTACAATCCTCTATTTCTCCTACCTTCATTTTGCAAAAACTGGCCATGAATAAGCTGATCATCATAATAATTGCATCCTTATCTCTTTCTGCTTCGTTAAACGCCCAGCGGATATCCTACAGTGAACCCGAACGCGACGATTCCAAACGCACCAACTTCGATATAATAGGCCGGATTGGGGGAAACATTCTCGTTTTTAAGAACAACAGGAACGATGAAGACATTTCTATTTATGATAATGACATGAAACTGCTGCAGCGGGTAAATGTGAACCCGTCAAAGGAAAGATGGATCAATGTAGATTTCATTCCGTATGCCGATCACGCATGGATGATTTACCAGTTCCAGCAACGGAGCATTCTTTATTGCATGGCAATTAAGATCGATGGCGATGGAAAGATGCTGAGCAAACCAATTGAACTCGATACCACCCGCATCGGTTGGGCTGCAAATAATAAAATATACACCACTATCTATAGCGACGACAAGCAGAAGATCATGATCTTCAAGATCAACAATAAGAACCAAAAGAATTTTCTTTTCACCACCCTTCTCTTCGATCAGGATCTTACGCTGAAAAACAAACAGCAGATGAATATGCCGATGGAAGAAAAGAACGACTATTTTACCGATTTTTTGCTGGACAATGACGGCGGACTGGTATTCGGAAAATTTGTAAGAAAGGGCGGGGGCGACTTCATCACCAATCTTACCCTTGTAACAAAGGGTGCGGACGATCCGGACTTCGCGCTGCACGATCTAAAGAGCGGCGACCGCGTGCTGGATGAAATCAAGATTAAAATCGATAATACTAATAAGCGCTACCTCTTTTCTTCATTGTATTACAAACAGAAAAGGGGAAATATCGAAGGGCTGTACACCGTAACCTGGGACAGGGGATCTGCGTCTATTTTCCAGGAACACCTGCTGCCGTTTAATGACGAATTAAGGGCCGAAGCAAAAGGACCCGATGCAAGTCTTCGCATTGCATTTAATGATTATTTTATCAAAAACATCATCATTAAAAAAGATGGCGGATATTTGTTAATCGCTGAGTCGATGTACACCAGTTCGCGCGGTGGCGGACCGTTTAACCGCTGGGATTATATGGGCTGGAACAATCCGTGGCTGAATTCGTATAATTCCTATTATTCTCCTTACTACTATAATTCATATGGTTTTCCTGGTAACAGGTTCGGCAACCAGGCAACAAGATATCATTCAGAAAATATCATCCTCCTGTCTTTTAATAAGTCTGATAGCCTACAGTGGAGCAACGTTATCGCAAAGAGCCAGTTCGATGACCAAACCGATGGGTTGATCTCGCACCAGATCATGAACACCGGTGGGGAACTTCATTTTCTTTTCAACGTATATGAAAGAAGGGCGATGCTGCTGAATGATAACAGCGTTAGTTCCGATGGAAAAGTGTCGCGCAATCCTACGCTTCGCAACCTCGACCGCGGAATTGAATTTATGCCGCGTTATGGAAAACAAATTAGTGCAAAAGCCATGATCGTTCCCTGCCAATACAAGAACTATCTTATTTTCGCTAAAATTGAATTCTAAAAGATAGCGAGTGGTAGGAATATTCCGACAGAAAAATCCTGGCAATAGTATACTGTTACTCATATATGGGCTTGTATTAAAATTCGGGATACTGCTTCGGCCCTCCGCTCCGGTAAGATCCGTCGAGGATCATTACCTGTACCTTTTATTGTTTCGCCTACTCGACAGTTTTCATATTCCGAATGTTGTATTCGGATTAATAGCTTTCATCCTTCTTTTTTTCCAGGCGAGTCTGCTTAATAAAATATTTGCCGATTTAAAGATGCTGCCAAAGCCAAACTATTTACCGGGCATGGCGTATTTGCTGCTCAGCTCATTATTTGTAGAGTGGAATCATTTCTCTGCGCCGCTACTGGTAAATACGCTATTGATTTTTACGTTTTACAGAATGGTTTCGCTGTATAATATTTCAAAACCGCTTGGGGCCATTTTTAATATCGGGCTGATGATGGGTTTTGTAACGTTGCTGTATCAACCCGCCATATTATTTGTACTGATGCTTCCCTTTACGTTGTTTATTATGCGGCCGTTCAGGAGCAGGGAGTGGCTCA
>JBDTMM010000178.1:0-5407 GCA_039934275.1 Flavitalea sp.
GCCTGATCATCTGATTGGTAAACCCCCACTCATTATCGTACCATGCCAATACTTTCACCAGGTCGCCATCAACGACCCTAGTCATATCCGAATCAATGACAGCTGCAAAAGGACTTTTTATAATATCAGAGGACACCAAAAGCTCATCCGTTACACTCAACACCAGTTTGTATCGTTCCGATGCCGCCTCTTCCTTTAATATCCGGTTAATTTCTTCCGGAGTGGTATTGCGTTCCGCGACAAACGTTATATCCGATATGGACCCAACAATAACTGGAGTGCGTATAGCAATGCCATCAAATTTTCCTTCCATGGACGGAAGGGCCTTCGTTACCGAAACGGCTGCGCCGGTAGATGCCGGGGCAAGGTTGTGAGGAGCCGCCCGACCCATACGCGGTTCTCGCTTTGAAGGTGCATCCACTAAAGTCTGTGAGGCAGTCATTGCATGCACAGTATTTAGAATCGCTTTTTTAATTCCGATCCTCCGCGAAATAATTTCCATTACCACACCAATATTATTCGTGGTGCAACTGCCGCAGGAATATATTTGTGTTTGGCCATCGGCCGTATTAACCCCATGGACAACGGTAGGCGTATCCTTGCTTTTGGTGGGACCGGATATCACCACGGTTTTTGCACCTGCAATGATGTGTTTTTCGGCGTCTTCGCGGTTGGTAAACAAACCTGTGCTTTCTATAACCGTATCTACGCCTAACTTTCCCCAGGGTAATTTCGAAGGATCTCTTTCAGAATAAAATAGGATCTTTTTTCCTTTTACCCACAACTCATCATTCTTAAAACTTACTTCGTGATCATACCTTCCATAGATGGTGTCGTGCCTCAGCAGATAAGCGGCATTCTCCGTATTCATTAAATCATTGACTGCCACACACTCAAGTCCCTCTGTTTCCATGATTACCTTTAACGAAGCGCGCCCTATTCTTCCAAAACCATTAATAGCTATTTTTTTCATCCTGAAATAATTTATTAAACTCTATGGGTTCAATTAGCAATCATAAATATAACGAATTGTAAAAATACTTTAAGCCGCATCGGCTTATTTTTATTACTTAACTAAGCCTTATTATTAGCTGACCTGATACGATAGACTTCCACCGCTCAGTTTTTTCTTCCAGGTTTTTTATATGTTTAATATTTTTATTACGGTTGGAATAATTGTAGATCGGTAAACTCAGCGAACCCGTTGAATAAAACCGTAGATGCAGGAACATTTTTGTGATATAGTATGCCAACCCGTTTTTGCGAAAACCACCCGCTTCAATATTTGTATATTGCTTTATCACCGCGCAACTCATTACTTCCTTCAAATCCACCACCAATAATTTAGACTTTTTCCATCCAGCGTTCAGGTGCAGCAGAATATTCCTGTGATGGTCGATCGCCACAACATAGTCTCCAATTTTTTCATGAATGGATAAATTCAATTTCCGTTCTGTAGCAATAGAAGTGATATCACTTCGTTTGCCTATTTTTCTGTTAATAAAATTAACGGGATATAAATATGGTGTTGTCATGACATTTTTTTAAAAAATTTTAATACATTGGTTTCTCAATATTATTACCAAATACCTCTTTAAAATCTGTGCAAATGTTAAGGCATGGCAAAAGAAAGACGACCGCTACGATATGGAGAATGGTTCCTATTCTTCACCTTAATGCTTAAGTGATCATACGCAGGCATGATGATGAATTAAGCAAATGCAATTACATTGGATAAGATAAAAATGCAGTGAATTAAATTATAATTACCCGGTTGTGGAGAAAAACCGGTGTTTTTGGTGTGGTTGTGAAAGAAGGAATAATAACTACTAAACCGGAATGATTTTTAACCATTGCGTAATCAGATACATGTTCAGCGGCACTAACACCATCATAGTATTTAAATTTAATTTTGTTGACTATAAAGTGTTGAATCCTGAAGTACTTGTTGTCAAATTTCGAACAGTAGCTTGTTGAAGTTGAAGCACCGCCAGTTGCGTTTTTACATAATTTTGGTCCAATAGCAGCATGGTTCACGTAATAATCACTACACAATCCGCCCGTAAAATACAGGGCATATACTGCAATAAGATAAAAAGTGGCAACTTTACGCATGGCGAATTGAAATTAAATTATCCCATCCAACTTTTAATAGAAAATAAGTTAAATTCTATAGTAATAGGAATAAACGGTAAAATTTTAAATATGTGAGCATTTTACTTCGCGGCACCTTGTTGTGTTGACAAATTAAACATCCAGTTGATGCTGAATTCATCGGTACAACTTCCATAGTAGCTACCCCAGAATATATCCTGTAATTTCATGGTACCGTTTCCGCATTCGGACAAGGCTTTGATAATCTTTGCGTTTCTTCTTTAGTGTCGGGTTTGAGGTTGATGTGTTTGATATTACCATATTTCACCTTTAGATTCATACTTTCAGCAGCATCAGAGGCCGTTAAGATATGTCAGCCTAAAATGGGCAACTTCACTTAAGTGATCCATTTTTTATCTTATTCTGAAAAGGGTGGCATTCCTTCCACGGGAGGAATATCTCCGAACCTTTGTATACTACCCTCATTTCAGTTGCTTCCTTGGTGAGTTTGGGAGTGTATGCATTAGGTGCATTATGACTCAAACCGAGATGAAATTATTCCGTTTTTGAATTTTTTCTTCCCGAAATGAGTTGAAATCAAAATAACCAATTTCTGAAACCCTTGCTGGTACTGGGTTTCGTAATTGGCATGCCGTTGGACTATATCTAAATGGTTTTTCATAGGATATTGGATTTAAACTCGGGCTGGATTTCTATCCGGCCCTCTTTATTTAAATCATCATTCGTTCTCAGATAATTCAATATACCAATTCAGGCTTTTTAAAAGAATTAATGTAACCTCCATTTTATATTTACAAATGCGTGGTAGAAATCAATAACCTCCATACGTCCTTTTCATGATTAGGAGATTTACTTCAGGAAGGATAATTACTATCGCATCTTTCGACAAGGTTCATTAGAATATCATTTCGTATATTCTTTACCGTTACATTTAGCCACTCGTTGAACAACACCATTACCCTCGATAATTTTTCGTATTTTTGCTGGGTGACAAAATGGATCACTTTATTCTTTACTTTACCTTCATTGGTTTTAACAATAGCCGTCAAGGGTAATGTGGATGCGGGTTTTCGCAAATCATCCATTTGCCCGGTTACGAAATTAATCCAGGGGAATATCCACTACGACAGGGGCACGGATATTGCATCAATTCAGATTTATACCGCTGTTCAGGGACAGACTTTGGTTGAAAGGAATTCGATCCTTCCCATTGTTAGTTTTATAAATAATTGCTGGCCCTCCACTTCCTATTCATATCTATACCTGTTTTCTTCACACTTCGTTCTTAAAAGGTATCTTCAGCATCTTTTTCCGTCCCATTATTTCTGGTAACTTTTTCTTGTCAATAATTTTTTTTATAACGCTGTAATCAACTCTCCTCATTATTTTCATTTATGAACTTGAATACCGGTAATGTTTTATTGATAGGATCGGTTATGCTGTTGTTAAGCATTGTATTTGGCAAAACCACCAATAGGCTGGGCATTCCCACGCTTTTGTTCTTCCTGGTGGTGGGGATCCTTGCAGGTTCCGAAGGATTTGGTGGCATTCATTTCGATAATGCGGCGGTAACCCAGTTTATCGGTATCGTTGCACTTAATTTCATTTTATTTTCCGGTGGCCTGGATACCAACTGGAAACATATTCAACCAGTGCTGTGGAAAGGAATAACTCTTTCAACATTGGGCGTTTTACTCACGGCAACCACAGTAGGAATATTTGTTCATTATGTATTTGATTTTACGCTTGCAGAAGGATTATTACTCGGGTCCATCGTGTCTGCCACAGATGCTGCAGCTGTTTTTCCTATCCTGAGATCAAAAGGAATTGGATTGAAAGGATTTCTTCGCCCCGTCCTTGAACTGGAAAGCGGTAGCAACGATCCAATGGCGTATTTTCTTACTATTACTATGACGGCAATTGTTGCCAGTGGCCACTTTGAACCCGGAGTACTGGTGGTTTCTTTTTTAAAAGAATTTCTGATCGGCGGGGCGTTTGGATATGCAATGGGCAAAATCAGCGTGTGGCTCATCAATAATATAAAACTGGAAACCGAGGGTTTGTATCCGGTTCTAACACTGAGCCTCGCACTATTTACCTATTCGTTTACGCAATTTTGCGGCGGCAACGGCTTCCTGGCCATCTATTTGTGTGCGGTAATTATTGGCAGCAGTAAAATGGTACATCGACGAAGCCTCATTAAATTTTATGATGGACAGGCATGGCTGATGCAGATCATTTTATTTCTTACACTCGGGTTGCTGGTATTCCCTTCGCAGATTATTCCGTTGATAGGTACGGGATTGTCCATTTCCGCGGTCCTGATCTTTATAGCTAGGCCGATAGGCGTTTTTGTTTCCTTGTCACTCTTCGGCAGCAACTTCCGGAATAAATTATTTGTTTCCTGGGTAGGCTTAAGAGGCGGTGTTCCGATTGTTTTTGCCACCTATCCCCTGCTTGCAGGTATACCAAAGGCTTCCCTTATTTTTAACCTGGTGTTTTTTATCTCCATTACTTCTGTATTGCTACAGGGCACTACGCTTGCGTATGTTGCCAGGTTATTGCACGTTACACTGCCAGTGAAGGCGAAACGAAGAATGGGCCTCGACTTCGAATCCGGCGAAAAAGAAAAGAAGGAAATGAAATCCTTTATATTGTCGCCCCTGTCTTTATCAACCGGGAAAAAAATCGTGGAGCTGTCAATACCCCCCACGGTAAATATACTGGCAATATATCGGAATGGCGTTTATGTTACTCCGAATGGATCTACTGTTTTAAATGAAAACGATAAACTTTATATATTAGCCGAAGACAAGCACGACCTCGACGTTTTTAAACATGCGCTTGAACTGGATTTGTAAATATTGATTTAATAAGGAACTCATGAAGATTAATTTATCACTTATAATTTCGATTATTGTCGTAGTTGGAGTTGTTGCATTTGGATTTACCTGGGTTCAGATCGCTACCGAGCGGCAGAAACTCCGGGGAGAACTCGAAAATAAATCGCAGCGAATGACTGACGATTTTTATGATGATGCATTTAAGATACTGGAGAAAAAAGACACCGTTTCGATTACTAGTTCCACTACCTCGGATATAGAAGAATACGGTTTTGAAGATGTGGCCATTTTTTATAATTCGGACTCAGGGTCATTGCTTCGATCCAGTTCATCCATTACCTTGAAAAAGTCGTTCGATTTTGTTAGGCAAACGCTTGCCTCCGACTCTTCAATGGGGAATTTTGTAAAGATGAATAGTAAAACATATTACCAGTATTTTAAAATAGCTC
>JBDTMM010000179.1:0-5392 GCA_039934275.1 Flavitalea sp.
CATTACCTTTTTCGATCCCGAGCAGATACGCACAGCGAGTGTATTAGGGAGAATCGGTATAGCGGGTTTTTTTGCCGCAATTCTTTATGTAAATTTTTCATGGCAAAAAAGAATATTGTGGATCGCGGCAATTTTACTCGCCTACTATGCGGCGATGTTTTTGATACCCGTGCCCGGGTTTGGTGCCGGCGATCTTTCATATGAAGGAAATTTAGTGGGTTGGTTCGACAGACATTTTTTGCCCGGACGATTGCTGCAAAATACTTACGATGAGAATGGTTTACTAACGCAATTCCCTGCCATTTGCCTCTGTATTTTGGGATCGCTCGCCGGGGATATTTTGCGATCGGCCCGAACAGAATTAAAAAAAATACAGTGGCTCGTTATTTCGGGTATCGGCGTAATGGCAATCGGATTATTATGGAGCCTTCATTTTCCTATTAATAAACATTTATGGACAAGCTCCTTTATTTTATTAACTGGTGGCATGTCATTCCTGGTGCTGACCCTTTTTTATTTCCTCGTAGATGTATTACATTTTAATAAATGGTTCTTCTTTTTTTACGTGGTAGGAATGAATTCATTAACAGTGTATCTCGCCTACCGTTTTATTGACTTCGCTCACAGCTCTCAATTATTATTTTCGGGGCTGTATCAGCCACTACCGGAAAAATATCATCCGGCATTGGAGGCATTCGGAGCATTGATACTCGTATGGTCCTTTTTATATTTTCTCTACCGTAAGAAAATATTCATTAAGATTTGAAAAAAAAATAAATCATCGAAAGAGGTTTTTCCCTTATTACCTGTTCCAGAATAATTGGGAAAACAGTTAACCTATTAGGGATTTACATGAAATAGACTTCTTTACATTATTGATCTTCACACAAAATGAATAATAATCGTAGTGGGATGATTTATTTAAAAAATAAAAAAAGCGATGAAGAATTTCTTCATCGCTCATAATACTTAAAAAAAAATTGATAATATTATTTTAAAATCACATTTTTTTTATTGTTGTGGTACAGCTGAACGTCTTGTTTCAAGACCCTGAAGCACTGACCTCTGTTTATCTAAATCCTGTTTCTGCGTTTCTTCCTGAGATTGCAGATTTTTAATTTCGGCCTGAAGCTGAGCAATTTTTTTATTTGTTTCATCCTGTTTGTTTCTCAGATCCTGCCATTTTTTTTCTGATGCTGCGATGATCTTTTTCTGATCCTCCATGGATTTATTAATTTGAAATGTTTCAGTTTTTAATACAAATGTGTTCAAAAATCTTTGTGAAGCAGCAAATGTTGCCGAATCAACTTCTGGTGCAACAAAATTGTCATATCCCTTGCTTACCATAAGTGATATCGCAGAATTGTATGAACTATCACCATTTCTTGGATCAACTTTAAAATAAAGATCTAATTTTTGATTGGCGAGTTCAGGTAATTGAACACCTGGAAAAACATAAAATCCATCTTGTTTGTTACTTTTTTTGAAGATATTTCCGCTTGTTTCTGGTTTGTAGCCCGTTTCTTTCAATTTCAAAAGAATGGTTTGTTCCGTAATATCGCGTTTGTACATTAGCGGAAGGTTGAGTGCGGGCCTCAGAGCATTTTTGTAGTTAAGGGTAATGTAATAAGACTGTGCGCTGGAATGCGTTGCAAAAATCAATAAAGTTAATGCACCTGTAATAATGTGTTTCATTGTAGTTTTTATGTGTTAATTCAAAAGACTGTTAAGTCGGTTTTTACTAAGTGTAAATACTGAGCAGTAAGAAAGACGAGGCAAATCATTATGTAGTTGTCAGTATGTCGGAACAAATTGCTCTGATACGCGCTTTCTTCATCCACAGTTCCCCGATACGTTGAAATATCCAGGCAACCACAATGGGTAATCATTTTTAATATTAAACTAAACGTTGCTCCGGCCAGTTATAAGTTTAAAAACAAAAAGCACTACAGCAATCACGAGTAGCACGTGAATTAATGAACCTGTTACATGGAGCGCCAAAAAGCCAACGGCCCAGGCAATAATCAGAATTACGGCGATAATGTAAAGTAGATTTCCCATGATTTATGTTTTAGCCATACTATAAAAAATGTCGTGCCACCGTTAAATTTCGATCACGCCACTGATCACTGAGCCGCTTTCCCCCGGTTTCAAAAAGAATCCATTCTGATCGTTCCAGATGTGCGTTGCATTACAATAGGGGCATTCGATCGGGAAGTGCCTTCCTTTCTCTTTCATCAGCTGTTCAATGTCCGGAACAATATGATTTGTGGAGATTATGTTATTCGTTACAGGACATTTTATATACACCATTGGCATAACACGAAGTTTCAGGCTGTACTTAAAGATAGTAATAGTTTTTTCAGAATGGCTTTCCAGGTTGGGAGCATATAGCTTAAAATGCTTTTTTGATGATCCCATAATACCCTGAATATGTCGCTGGTGGCAAGTAATTTCTCAAATTTGTTCTCACCAGTGATCCGTTCTTGGTGGAGCAGGTATATACAATCGATTGGTCGAGTAAGTTATGGCGGCGGACGGAAGTGATGCTGTCCTTGTCTTTAAAGGTGTATAATAATTTCTTGTAAATTAATTTTTCTGTTTTGGGGTCCGCGCTGCTGGTATGATCATCCACAGAGATTCGGTTTTCAAAACGTAAATAATTACATTTCATTTTCTCATGGCATATTTCGGTATGAAGATTCAGGAAATGCTGCGTCCAACAACAGACGAGCTGAGGTGAAGTTGTTTGCCTCTGGCTCAACTGCAGAATTATTCGCAGCGCTCAACGCTCTGTTTTGCTCCAACACAGAATAAATAAAACGCCATATAAACCAGGAATGGCGCCAGCGGAAATAAAAAATGTAAAAGCTAGCGCTACCGCGTCCAAAGGAATAAACCGGTTGATAGTAAAAATCACTTAGTGCCTTCGTAGATTTTCAGGGAAAAAACTTGCGCTATTGTTAAAGCGTAGCACAATACTTGCAAGGAAAATGCGTCCTTTTGCTGAACAAATCCTACTTGTGAAAAACAGAACCCTGATTATCCTTTTTATATGGATATCCTGCACTCTGCAAGGATATATTTCTGCTCGCTCCCAGCCACCTCCAAAACAATGGGCGCTCAAATTCGGTGGTTCTAATGTTGATATTCCATTAGTAATCAAGCCAACCACCGATGGCGGCTCAATAGCCGGCGGTTATACCACCTCAAAAAATGGAGATGTTTCACCTTATCCTGTGCGCGATTACTGGGACTTGTGGGTTATAAAACTCGATGCCTGCGGAAATATTATGTGGCAAAAATCTTTTGGAGGCAGGGGATACGAAAGTGCTAGAGACGTGGTGCAAACTTCTGATGGGGGTTATTTGATTCTTGGAGAAACAAATTCAACCGATGGCGGGGTAATTGCCGGATTTGGAGGAACAAAAGACATCTGGTTATTAAAACTCAATGCATCAGGAAACCTCGCATGGCAAAAACGACTTGGTGGCAATGGACTTGACATCGGCAATAAAATGGTACAGCTTGATGATGGCAATTTCCTTATCGCTGCAACTACTTCATCGGCCGATGGAGACATAAAAGGAAATCACGGCAGCGGAGGTTTCACAGACGGGGCATTGTTAAAAATCGATCCCTTGGGAAATGTATTGTGGAGCAAGTGTTATGGGGGAACAAACAATGAAGAACTGCTTGATATTCAAATTATAAATGGTAAAACTTACGTTGCCGGATATGCGAATTCTACTGACGGAGATATTCCTTCCAATCAAAAAAATTATGACGTATGGTTACTTACTGTTGACCAGGCAGGGAATAAAATTTCAAGCAAAATTTATGGCGGCTCACAAAATGATGTGGCTTATGCCATGACAAAAGGTAACGACGGCACGTTAACGCTTGCAGGTTATACTACTTCTGCTGATGGTGACGTTACCGAGTCAAAAGGCAGCCAGGATTACTGGATTTTAAATGTTAGTACAGATGGAAAATTAAACTGGCAAAGAACGCTCGGTGGTACCGATGCTGAATATGCCACTTCGATAATTACAGATGGTGACGGAGGATACATTACCGGGGGAATTTCTTATTCAAACGACGGTGATATTGCAGGCGCAAAAGGCATGGGCGATTATTGGGTGGTAAAATTAACCGCTAAGGGTGCTTTATCGTGGAAACAGAACTACGGTGGCTCAGGAAATGATTATTTACGATCAATCTTTTACAGGCCGGCTTCAAAAGAATATTATCTCGCAGGAGATTCAGAAGCGGGTGGTGGTGATTTTAAGAATGATAAAGGTGAAACGGATTTCGGAATCATCAAACTAAAAATAACCGATACACTAACATTGGATTCCATTGTTTGTAATGTTGCGAATTTTAATGCACCAGCAGTAATGCTGAAGGATAACTGCAGTTATGACTCAGTATTGGTAACCTATAAACCCGTAAAATTAAAAAGTCCTTTAGACCAGTTGGCGAAAGCCGATACTATTTTCCAGGGTCAAACTGTGGCGATGCCCATGGGTGCACAGGGATTTATTTCCTGGGGAAGCGACCCAACATTGAGTTGTACGCATTGCACCAATCCGGTCGCATCTCCAACAAGAACCACCACCTATATTGCAACTATAGATATCAACGGATGCAGTGTTTCTGATAATTATAAGATAGTGGTATTGGAAGATGCATTGGTGAGGTTACCAAACGCGTTCACCCCAAATGGTGATGGTGTAAATGATTTTTTTGGACCCGCGGGTAAAGTCCCGGCCGAATATAAGATGCAGATATTTAACCGCAACGGGGAAATTGTTTTTAAAAGTTCTTCCATCAATAACAGGTGGGACGGCCGTTTCAAAGGAATGGTGCAGTCGAGTGGAGCATTTGTTTATATGATCCAGTATAAAAATATTCTGAATCAATCGGAGATAAAGAAAGGAACATTGTTGCTGATAAGATAGTATCCCTGAACAAACCAAAAAAGATGAATAGAAGACATTTTCTAAAAACTGCCGTACCCAAAAATATCAGCCAAAAACAACAGTTCTCCGGGTTGAGATCGGTGCAAAGTGGATTACTGCCCTATGCAGGCGCATGGACCATGAACGAGGTGAACCACCTGCTCAGGCGCACTATGTTTGGTGCAAAAAAAGAAGATGTTGATTATTTTCTTACACTATCGCCAAGCGCTGCGATAGATGAATTGCTGAATAATATTCCGTCTGTAACGCCGCCATTGAGAGATTATGGAATGATGACTTCTGAAGACGGTATGTTCGACGATCCTACGGTATTGCAGGGACAAACTTGGGTGAATGCTATAAATAATGCTGGCGATTTTTCGCAAAGAGCAGCCATTGATAGTAACAGGTTGGATAGCATTCGTAAA
>JBDTMM010000180.1:0-5353 GCA_039934275.1 Flavitalea sp.
AGGAGAAACGAGCACCTGTATGTCGCTGCCGTCTTCAGCCGGTGCCTGGTAACCCGCATCTTCCACCGCAAATCCGTTTGGAGGAAGTTCAACACCAGTAGGTTCATCCAACATTACTTCTTCACCTTTTTCATTCTTTAATTTATCTTTCAGAGGATTGAAAGTAAGATCACCCGCGATGGCGAATGCCGTTACAATTTCAGGGGAGGCAACAAACGCATGAGTGGCAGCAAGGCCGTCATTACGCTTTGCAAAATTTCTATTGAAGGAGGTGATGATCGAGTTTTTCCTGTTAGGATCGTCTATATGCCTTGCCCACTGTCCAATACACGGTCCGCAAGCATTAGCAAGCACAACACCACCGATGGCATCGAAACTTTTTAGCAGTCCGTCTTTTTCTATGGTGAACCTTACCAGTTCGCTACCCGGGGTGACCGTAAATTCGGCTCGGCTCTTTAAATTTTTGGTGATCGCCTGGCGGGCAATAGAGGCAGAACGGCTGATATCTTCATAGGACGAGTTGGTGCACGATCCGATAAGTGCCACTTCCAGTTTCTGTGGCCATTTATTTACCCGCACCGCATCCGCAAACCGACTTATTGGCCAGGCAAGATCAGGGGTAAACGGTCCATTGACGTGTGGTTCCAATTCGTCGAGGTTTATTTCGATGAGCTGGTCGTAGTATAATCCGGGGTCGGCATATACTTCCGGATCGGGACGAAGGTGTTCCGCAACTGCATTGGCAAGTGTGGCCACTTCTTCACGGCCCGTAGCCTGGAGGTAGGCGGCCATTTTTTTGTCGTATGCAAAAAGTGAACAGGTTGCCCCAATCTCCGCGCCCATGTTTCCAATGGTTGCTTTTCCAGTGGCGCTAAGGCTTTCAGCCCCATCGCCAAAATATTCTACAATTGCGCCTGTGCCGCCCTTTACCGTTAATATTCCGGCAACTTTCAGGATAACATCTTTCGCCGCTGTCCATCCACTCATTTTGCCAGTCAGTTTTATGCCGATCAGTTTGGGCATTTTCAGCTCCCATGGCAATCCTGCCATCACGTCCACAGCGTCCGCGCCACCGACACCGATGGCGATCATACCAAGCCCCCCGGCATTTGGGGTGTGGCTATCAGTTCCGATCATCATTCCACCGGGGAACGCGTAATTTTCGAGTACGACCTGGTGAATGATGCCTGCACCGGGTTTCCAGAACCCAATACCATATTTATTTGAAATGGAAGATAAAAAGGTAAATACTTCTTTGTTGATGTCTATTGCTGTGGCAAGATCAAGGCTGGCGCCGCTTTTGGCCTGGATGAGGTGGTCGCAATGTACCGTTGAGGGCACAGCAACCTTCGCACGGCCGCAGGTCATAAACTGGAGAAGGGCCATCTGTGCGGTTGCATCCTGCATCGCTACACGATCAGGAGCAAAATCAACATAATCCTTTCCACGCTCACACACACTGACTGCTGGCCTATAGAGGTGAGAATAAAGGATTTTTTCGGCCATTGTCAACGGACCGCCCGTTAACGCCCTTGCTTCTTCTACCTTACGCGGCAACCTTTCGTACACCTTCCTGATAAGATCCAGATCGAAAACCATTTAAATCAATTTTAATGAAGTCGCAGAATGGTGCGAATTTACCTAAAAATCGACTTACCTGCTAAACCAATCTTATGATATAAGTGTATAATTTCTGAAATTTATTAATTTAGTAGAATGAACCGCGTGAAATACTTCATTGAGTGGAAAATGTTCGGCGTTTGCGCCGCAATTGGGGAGCGTATCGGCATCTCCGCTACCCGCATCAGAACATGGTTCATTTATATTTCTTTCCTAACGATGGGGTCGCCACTGATTGTTTATTTTGTGCTCGCGTTCTGGATGAATATGAAACGTTACATTTTGTCGGTTCGAAGAAATCCGTTGTGGTACCAGTAATTAAATGACCGCCTTCCTCAGCTTTACTAGCTGCTCCAGTAAATTTTCAAGCAGGTCGAGTTTGAGCATGTTTGCCCCATCACTTTTTGCCGCGGCAGGGTTTGGGTGCGTTTCAATAAACAATCCGTTTGCGCCCGCTGCGATCGCTGCTTTGGAAATGGTTCCTATTAATTGTGGATTACCACCAGTTACTCCCGAAGTTTGATTGGGTTGTTGTAAACTATGAGTGCAATCCATTACCACCGGCACACCGAATTGTTGCATGGCAGGAATATTCCGGTAATCCACGATAAGGTCCTGGTAACCGAATGTATTTCCTCTTTCCGTTAAGATTATTTTGTCGTTGCCCGCATTGCGGAGCTTTTCCACCGCAAACTTCATGGACTGCCCATTTAGAAATTGCCCTTTCTTTACATTCACTATTTTTCCGGTAACTGCTGCGGCATGTAAAAGATCCGTTTGCCTGCACAGAAATGCAGGGATCTGAAGTATATCAACATATTTCGCAGCGGGAGCAGCTTCGTCGTGCGCGTGAATGTCGGATGTGGTGGGTACTTTAAAATGCCCGCCGGTTTTTTTTACCATCGCAAGCGCGGTTTCATCGCCAATTCCCGTAAACGAATTTCCGCTGGTGCGATTGGCTTTTCTATAAGAGGATTTGAATATGTACGGGATACCGAGATTTTTACAAATGGCCGAAACTTTGGCGCCCACCTCCATTAATAATTCTTCGGATTCGACAACGCATGGACCGGCAATAAAGAAAAAATTATTTTCGTCATAAGACTGATTTGCAAAAAGGTCTTTCAGGAATTTTTCCATTGTGCAAATTTAGGGCATTGCGGGAAATCTAATTTTCTGTACTTATATTCCTCTTCATGCTATTGTGGTATAAAAAGCATTGAATGGATTTGAACCCCAATGGCAAGAAGTAGATTATAAGGACATATGGGGTAAGACGGGGTTCGACCAAATTATCTACTTTTACCTGACTCGTATTTCAAAGTAATTTCATGCAAAAAGAAAAAATTCTTGTTATCGGCGCATCCGGACAAATAGGCGTTGAACTTACCCTTGCACTGAGAAAAATATATGGCAATGCCAGCGTGGTGGCCTCCGACCTTCGCGAGGAGAACGAGTTATTAAAAGGTACCGGTCCATACGTTTCCCTCGACATCATGAACAAAGAGATGCTCCATGTGCAGGTGATCCGACAAAATATTACACAGATTTATTTACTGGCCGCAATACTTTCCGCAACGGGCGAAAAAAATCCGCGCCTTGCTTGGAACCTGAATATGCAGGGACTATTAAATGTGCTGGATATTGCAAAAGAGGAAAAATTGCAGAAGGTGTACTGGCCGAGCAGCATCGCAGTATTCGGCCCCACTTCACCAAAAAACAATTGTCCGCAGCAAACCATTATAGAACCGATAACGGTTTATGGCATCAGCAAATACGCAGGTGAGTTCTGGTGCAATTATTTTTTCCAGCAATATAAAGTTGACGTTCGCAGTCTTCGTTACCCGGGACTAATCAGCTACAAATCAGCACCGGGAGGAGGTACTACTGATTACGCGATTGAAATATTCCAGGACGCCATTGAAGAGGGTCATTATGATTGCTTCCTGGAAAAAAAAACCTATCTGCCTATGATGTATATGCCTGATGCCATCCGCGCTACCATCGAATTGATGGAAGCACCTGCAGATAAAATTTCAATAAGAACATCTTACAATATTTCTTCCATGAGTTTTTCGCCGGAAGAAATTGCAGCGGAAGTAAAAAAATATATTCCTGATTTTACGATTAAATATGAACCCGATTATCGCCAGGACATAGCAAATAGCTGGCCCCAAAGTATTGATGATGCAACGGCGAGAAAAGACTGGGGGTGGAAGCCTGAATATGATTTGGGAAGAATGACGAAAGATATGGTGGAGAATTTAAAACGATCATAGAGAGGCGATGTCTGCCACTGTTTTTCTTTCGAGAAGTTTGAGCGCGGTGTCGCGAACCTGTACCATTGTATCGTGCAGTCCGCAATGTTTTTCATCGCAGTTTTTACATCGTTCATAAAAATATAAACTTACGCAGGGAAGCATAGCTATCGGTCCATCGATTATCCGGATGATGCGTGCAAGGGGTACGTCTTTTGGGGGTATTTTAAAAAAATATCCTCCGCCTTTTCCTTTTTTGCTTTCAAGAACACCTTCGTTCTTTAACTGGAGCAAAATATTTTCAAGAAACTTGAGCGGAATTCTTCTCTTCTTCGAAATTTCGGCAATAAGCGTAGGCTCATTATCTGGCTTATCGGCCATATACATAAGTGCCTGGAACGCGTATTGAGCTTTTTTTGAAAGCATTTAAAAATAAAATTTTTGTATGGTTTCCTTATCAGGTCTAATTAATGCCTAATACGTCTTTCATACTAAATATACCTTGTTTGTGCGCATTTAAAAATTCAGCAGCAAGAACCGCACCACTGGCAAAACCTTTCCTGCTGTGGGCAGTATGGATAATGGTGATGTCATCCACCTCCGAGTAATAATTAATAATGTGAGTTCCAGGCGCGGGATCCTTTCTTTCGCTGATAATAACAAGCTCTTCTTTTTTGGAAGAAGGCTGGTTTACCCATTTATTTTTATATCCGATTTTTTCCAACACACCTTCCGCAAGGGTAATGGCCGTGCCGCTTGGCGCATCGAGTTTTTGGGTATGATGGATTTCTTTCAGTTCAACATTGTACTCTTCATGTCCGTCTATCAGTTGTGCTAATTTTTTATTGAGTGCAAAAAATATATTTACGCCCACGCTGAAATTGCTGGCATATAATAACCCTCCCTTTTTTTCTTCGCAATATTTTTTTATTTCATCATATTTTTCAAGCCACCCTGTTGATCCAGAAACTACCGGAACACCCGCGTCTATGCATAATTTTAAATTATCAAATGCGCTGTGCGGCCCCGTAAACTCTATTACGATATCAGCCTTCTGAATATTTTCTATGGTACCTTCTTCAAGATTTTCTATGGAAACTTTACACGCAATACTGTGACCTTTTTTTATAGCAATTTCTTCAATTGCCTGTCCCATTTTGCCATATCCTAAAAGTGCGATCTTCATTTATAATTAATGATTATTTAAAATTAAATACAAACGATAGCCCTGCGGTTTTTGTGCCGCTGATTATTGTTGGGGCAATTTTTAATGACACATCATCGCTCACATCAAAATCCATAAGGTGCGCGTCAACAGTAGCATCAACAACATTCAATCCCCACATGATCACTGTTATTAAAATCGACAGATCCATATCTCTTCGTACCGAGTTCCTGTAACTTACAATTGAGCCGGTATATCCTGATAATACCGCTTGCTTTAGTTTTGGATCCACATTTTTTATACTGTCAGT
>JBDTMM010000181.1:0-5351 GCA_039934275.1 Flavitalea sp.
AATTGTAATCGCAATTCTAGTATCGGCGTATGGATGTCACCACACGAATACAGAACCAGAAACCACACAGGGTTTTACTCTAACGGACACCATGCTAGCATCGACCAAATTCGCGAAGGCAAATACAGAAACGGTAAAAAACGAATTACGTCTTTATGGCAAGGTAACCGCCAACAACAATAAGCTTTCGGAAGTGTTCCCGATTGTTGGAGGTAACGTAGAGAAAGTAAATGTTGAACTGGGAGATTTTGTAAAGCAGGGCCAAACCCTCGCCACCATCCGGAGTAGCGAAGTTGCAGGATATGAAAAAGAAAGAATGGACGCGACCAATGACGTTGCTATTGCAGAAAAAGATCTGCAAGTGGCAAAAGATATGTTCGCAGGCAAATTAAATTCTGAGAAAGATGTGGTTGTTGCTGAATCTGAACTGAAAAAAGCACAAGCGTCACAGCAACGTATAAACGAAGTATTTGGGATTTATCATTTACAAGCAGGGGCACGATATAATGTAACCGCTCCCATCAGCGGGTTTATTATTGAAAAGAATGTTAACCAGAATGTGCTAATCAATTCAGATAATATCAAAAACCTGTTCACCATCGCGCAGATAGATGATGTGTGGGTGCTTGCCAATGTGAACGAATCAGATATCGGCATGATCGTACAGGGAATGGAGGCATCTATCAAAACCATCAGTTATCCTGACAGGGAATTTACAGGTAGGGTAGACAGGATATTTAATATTCTTGATCCCGAAACCAAAGCTATGAAGGTGAGGATCAAAATTCAAAATACCGATCTCGCATTAAAACCCGAAATGAGCGCCGCTGTTACACTTCGATTTAATGAAAATAAAAAACTCATCGCAATCCCTTCCGAAGCAATCGTATTTGACAAAAGTAAAAACTGGGTAATGGTTTTTCACGATAAAAGCCATATCGAAACAAGGGCCATCGATGTATACAGACAGGTTGGCGACACCACTTATTTATCCAGCGGATTAAAAGAAGGTGAAACAGTGATCACTCAAAATCAATTGCTGATCTACGATGCTTTGAATGACTAATTCAATTCATTCAAAAAAAAGTTGCCCAAAAACATTAAACGTATGAACAGATTTCTTCGTAATATAATTGCCTTCTCCCTGAAGAACAGATTCTTCACATTCTTCTGGGTAGGGATTATTGTAATAGCGGGTATCGTAAGTTATATCAGCATTCCAATTGAAGCATTTCCAGATGTAACGAATACGCAGATCATTATTGTAACAGAATGGAACGGCCGCAGCGCGGAAGAAATAGAACGGTTCGTTACCACCCCTATAGAAGTGGCAATGAACAGCGTGCAACGAAAAACAAATGTTCGATCGATAAGCATGTTCGGGCTGTCGGTAACAAAAATTATTTTTGAAGATGACGTAGATGATTTTTTTGCGCGACAACAGGTAAACAACCAACTTCGGAATGTTCAATTGCCCGAAGAAGTGGTGCCCGATGTGCAGCCACCATATGGGCCAACGGGCGAAATTTTCCGCTACACATTGCAGAGCAAAGACCGCGACACGCGCGAATTGCTGACCATACAAAACTGGGTCATCGACCGGCAGATCCGCAGAGTACCGGGCATTGCAGACCTGGTTGCATTCGGCGGTCAGGATAAAATTTATGAAATAAGCGTTGACCCTACAAAGCTTCAAAAATTTAATTTAACTCCATTACAGATTTATCAAAAAGTGGCGCAAAGCAACCTGAACGTGGGTGGTGATGTGATTGAAAAAAACGGCCAGGCCTATGTTGTACGCGGGCTTGGCTTATTAAGTTCAATACCTGATATTGAAAATACTGTTATCGATAATGAAGGCGGCAATCCGGTACTGATTAAAAATGTGGCAAGTGTAAAAGAAGGCAGCGCACCTCGAGTAGGGCAGGTTGGCCTTGATAATAATGATGACGCGGTTGAAGGAATTGTGGTGATGCGAAAGGGTGAAAACCCAAGCGACGTATTAAAAAGGTTAAAAGAAAAGATCAACGAACTTAATACAAAAATTTTACCTCAGGATGTGAAGATGGTAACTTTCTACGACCGCGACAACCTGATGAAATATTGCACCGAAACGGTAATGCACAACCTTGTTGAAGGAATTGTACTGGTAACGGTGATCGTATTTTTATTTATGGCCGATTGGCGCACAACCGTGATTGTTAGTATCATTATCCCACTCGCATTACTGTTTGCTTTTTTATGTTTACGGCTGAAGGGCATGAGTGCAAACCTTTTGTCGCTCGGAGCGGTTGACTTCGGTATCATCATTGATGGTGCGGTGGTGATGGTAGAGGGATTGTTCGTGGCGCTTGATACGATGGCCCATAAAAATGGGATGGAGCGGTTCAACAAACTTGCTAAGATGGGCATGATAAAAAGAACCGGCGCAGAAATGGGAAAGGCGGTATTCTTTTCAAAGGCAATTATTATTACGGCACTACTACCAATATTTTCCTTCGAAAAGGTGGAAGGAAAAATGTTTTCACCACTTGCCTGGACTTTGGGCTTTGCATTGCTTGGCGCATTGATATTTACACTTACTCTCGTACCTGTATTGTGTTCCATTCTATTAAGAAAAAACGTAAAAGAAAAAAACAACAGATTTGTAAGGTTTGTTACCAATGGTGTTGATAAATCGTTCGCGTGGACATTCGGACATAAGAAAATAAGTCTATCAATAGCATTTGCTCTATTGGCGCTGGTATTATTTTCCACAAGATTCATGGGAACAGAATTTTTACCAACACTTAATGAAGGTGCGCTATGGGTTGAAGCAAAAATGCCCATGAGCAGTTCATTAAACGCCACTATTAAAATTGTAAGTGTACTACGAAAAGAGTTAATGACCTTTCCCGAAGTGAATGGCGTACTTAGTCAAACCGGAAGAAGCAACGACGGCACGGATCCCAGCGGCTTTTATTATGTGCAGATGCAGGTGAACCTAAAGCCAAAAAAAGAATGGACGCGTGATATATCTGTTGATGACCTTGTAGAAGAAATGGATAAGAAACTAAAAAAATACCAGGGAATTGGTTATAACTATTCACAACCCATTATTGATAATGTTGCCGAAGCAGTGGCAGGTATGAACGCCAATAATGCCGTAAAAATTTATGGCGATGATCTTGACCAGCTCGATAAAATTGCGAGTGACGTGCAGGAACAAATTTTAAATGTAAGGGGTATCCGCGACGTAGGTATATTAAGAAATATCGGTCAGCCGGAAATAAGCGTTGATCTAAATGAAGAAAAGATGGCGATTTACGGAATTAATAAATCCGATGCCCAGGCAGTAATCGAAATGGCGATCGGCGGTAAAACAGCTACGGTTAAATATGAAGGCGAAAGAAAATTCGACATCAGGATCCGTTACCAGGGAGACTATAGAAAAGATGAGCAGGACATTGCAAACCTTATGGTGCCCACATTAAGAGGTGAAAAAATTCCATTAAAAGAAATCTCGACCATCCGTAAAATCACCGGGCCGGCATTTGTTTACCGCGATAATAATAAAAGATTCATTGGAGTGAAATTTACGGTTCGTGAAAGAGATCTAGGAAGCACCATTGCCGAGGCGCAGGCAAAAGTGGATCGAAATGTAAAACTCCCTGAAGGCTATACGGTTGGCTGGACCGGTGAATTTGAGAACCAGGTGCGTGCCTCGCAACGTCTTGCCCAGGTGGTGCCGATAAGCTTGATTACCATTTTCATCCTGTTGTTCATTATGTTCGGTAATGTAAAAGATGCGGCGTTGGTTTTAGTGAATGTACCGTTCGCATTGATCGGGGGAATATTAGCGATACACATTACGGGAATAAATTTCGGTATCTCTGCGGGTGTAGGTTTTATTGCACTTTTTGGTATTTGCGTACAAAATGGGGTGATACTAATTTCGGAATTTAATAAAAAATTAAACCAAAAGCTTACACTGCGTCAATCCATTGTTCAGGGCGTTCGGGTGAGAACCAGGCCGGTGGTGATGACAGCAATGATGGCGGCACTTGGGTTATTGCCTGCAGCGCTTTCAACGGGTATCGGCTCGGAATCGCAAAAGCCTTTGGCTATTGTGATCATTGGTGGGCTTTGCACTGCAACTGTTCTAACGCTGCTGATTTTTCCGATAATTTACTGGGCATTTTATCGTAAGGCGTATACACACTACGAAACCATGTAATATTCTATTTTAGATAGGGTTTCACGCAAAGGTGCAAGGGATATGCAATATGGCAAGGTTTGTTCATGTGTATCCTTTGCGCCTTTGCGTGAAATCATCTTTAATCGGCACAAATTTCGTACCTATACACAAAACACCATATATGAGTTCGGCATTTGTGAAAGAAAACGAGGAGCAGTGGTTGCATGAAATTCCACCAACCCTAACGGCCCTTGTAAATTACCTTACCAAAGAAAATAACGGAATTAGTGTATACGAGAAAGGCCAATCTGTTTCTAAGGACAGTAAAACTGTTCATAGAATGAGTAATGGCCTTTCTTATTCTACCGATAAAGATGGCAAATGGATGGTAGTATAATTAGGAGCTACAGGTTACGCAACCTTCTTCCATCGTGCACACCGCACCGGTGAACTCTACGGTAATATCTTCCACGCTATTTGCTGTTTCATTCACAGCAGTATGTGGTATTACTGGTTGCATTTCTTCGCTTCCTTGTTTTTCGATTGTGAACTGAACGGCCTGCGTTGCAGCCTGGCTTCTCAAATAATACATACCCGTTTTTAACCCCTTCTTCCATCAAAATGCATGGAAGTAAGTTTTGAGTTGGTAGGGGTATCAACAAATAAATTCAACGATTGCGATTGGCAAATAAACGCACCACGGTCCGCAGCCATATCAATCAGGTTACGTTGTTTTATTTCCCATACTGTTTTATACAATTCTTTTATTTCCACAGGTATTGCCTCGATATTCTGGATAGAACCATTTGCGGAAATGATTCGGTTTTTCATATCGTTGTTCCACAAGCCAAGTTGTACAAGGTCCTTGAGCAAATGTTTATTTACAATGATGAATTCGCCACTCAATACCCTTCTCGAATAAATATTAGAAGTATATGGTTCAAAGCATTCATTGTTTCCTAATATCTGTGAAGTTGATGCCGTTGGCATTGGTGCAACAAGCAATGAATTTCTTACTCCATGCTCAACCACTTCATTGCGAAGTTTTTCCCAGTTCCACCTATCCGTTGGTTTTACGTTCCACATGTCAAACTGAAAAATTCCTTTTGAAAGCGGTGATCCATGAAAGGTGGAATATGGTCCCTGTTCTTTTGCAAGTTCCATGCTCGCTGTC
>JBDTMM010000182.1:0-5345 GCA_039934275.1 Flavitalea sp.
TTTAAAAGAGAAGCGCGCCTGAATGATTACGAGATCCTTACAAGCCGTTTGATCGACCGCGCCCTTCGTCCACTTTTCCCCGAAGATTATTTGTGCGATGTGCAGGTACTGATTTCTCTTGTATCGAGTGATTTTGAAATAATGCCCGATGCGCTTGCCTGCCTCGCAGCATCTGCGGCACTCGCCGTTTCCGATATTCCCATTAAAGAAATTATAAGTGAAGTAAGGATTGGCCGCGTAGATGGAAAATTCGTTGTAAACCCTAGCCGAAGCCAATTGGAGAAATCTGACATGGAATTCATCATTGCCGCAACAGACAAAAACCTGATGATGGTAGAAGGTGAAGCCTCAGAATGTAGTGAAGAAGACCTGGTAAAAGCGTTGGAAGTGGCACATAATGCCATACGCATCCAGATTAAGGCACAGGAAGCACTCCGCAGCAAAAAAGGAATTACTCCTAAAAGAGATTATAAAAAGCCCGAACAGAACGAAGCCCTGCAGGAAAAAGTTAATGCTTTTGCAAAAGACAAGGTGTACCAGATATCCCGGGCAGGCAGCAGCAAACACGAAAGAAGCGATGCTTATGCTGTATTAAAAGACGAGCTGATCAATTCGGTTCTCGGCGAAGAGTTTACCGACCTCGATAAAAAGCTGGTAAAGAAATATTACGAAGACCTTAAATGGGATGTGGTAAGGAACATGATCGTTGATGATAAAGTGAGATTGGATGGCCGTTCCCTGGACCAGGTTCGCCCTTTGGCAATGGAGGTTGACCCGTTACCTACTCCGCATGGTTCTGCTTTATTTACGCGTGGTGAAACACAGTCACTTACAACGGTTACCTTCGGTACTCCATTAGATGAACTTTTGGTAGAAAGTGCGGCAAAATCTGTTGATTCAAAATTCTTTTTACACTATAATTTCCCTCCATTCAGTACCGGCGAAGTAAAAATGATGCGCGGGCAGAGCAGAAGGGAAGTAGGACACGGGAACCTGGCAATGCGTTCATTGAAAAAGATGATGCCAGGTAACGAATATCCTTATACAGTCAGGGTGGTGAGCGACATTCTCGAATCGAATGGTTCGTCTTCAATGGCTACTGTGTGCGCAGGTTCCCTTGCGCTAATGGACGCCGGCGTTCCCTTACCAAAACACGTAAGTGGTGTGGCAATGGGCTTGATCACAAGGGCAACAGATGGCAAATACGCCATACTTACAGATATTCTGGGTGATGAAGATCATCTTGGTGACATGGATTTTAAGGTTACCGGAACCAAAGAAGGTATTTGCGGTGTTCAGATGGACATTAAAGTGGATGGCTTGAGCATGGATACTATGAGGCAGGCGCTTGCACAGGCACGCAATGGTCGATTACACATTCTTGACGCGATGTACGCATGTATGCCGGCTGCAAGGGCAGAAGTAAAACCGCACGCACCCAGAATGGTGAAAATCTTTATCGATAAGGAATTCATTGGTGCCGTAATAGGACCCGGTGGTAAGATCATACAGGAAATACAGCGCGAAACAGGCGCAACTATTAATATTGAGGAAGTTGGAAACCAGGGTGAAGTGAGTGTGTTCTCGCCACAGAAAGAAGGTCTTGACAAGGCTGTTGCCTGGATCAAGGGCATTGTTTCTGTTCCTGAAGTTGGCGAAGTGTACGAAGCAACAGTGAAATCGGTAATGCCATATGGTGCATTTGTGGAGTTCATGCCTGGCAAACAGGGTTTATTACATATCAGCGAAGTTTCCCATAAAAGATTAGAAAACATGGAAGGGGTACTTAATGAAGGAGACGTGATAAAAGTGAAACTTATCGGCCTGGACCAGAAGACAGGTAAATTTAAATTGAGCCGTAAAGTGCTGATGCAGAAACCCGAATTCAAAAGCAGGGAAAATGACAGCGCACCAATGCAATAAGGGTCGATTTAAAGGCGTTCAGGTGTATATTGTAACAGAAGTTTTTACTTAAATTTGAAGGCTCACCAATACCTATTCAGTGAAAGAACTTTTACTCATTGTAATAGCATACCTGATAGGCTCGGTGCCTTCAGCCCTCTGGATCAGCCGGGGCTTTTTTGATATAGATATCCGCGAGTATGGAAGTGGCAATTCAGGTGCTACGAACTCGTTTCGGGTGCTGGGTTCAAAGTGGGGCTCGTTGGTGATGTCGATCGATATACTCAAAGGGGTTGTCGCTACCAGTTTATACATTTTTCTTCCCTATTATTTATCGAGCGAGTGGGACAGGACGAACTTTATGGTTGGCCTTGGGCTGGCCGCCGTTGTAGGCCACATATTTCCGATCTGGGCCGATTTCCGTGGTGGGAAGGGGGTAGCAACACTTTTTGGGATGATACTCGCAATACAGCCATTGGTGGCTGCGTGTTGCATCGCTGTATTTCTCTTCAGTTTATACATCACAAGGTTTGTATCGCTCAGTTCCATATTGGCAAGTGTATCTTTTGCGGTGTTTATTCTTTTTATATTCAACGAACAGGAACCATTGTATCGCGCATTTGCAATTGCTGTAACACTAACCGTCATCCTTACTCACCAGAAAAACATCAGCCGCCTTCTTCGCGGAAGTGAAAGCAAGGTGCCAATTCTGAAGCACCGGGACCGGCGCAGGGAAAGGCGCAAAATCGAAAAATAACCGTCAAGCAGCCATCTCCCTTATCTTTACGTCTAACCTCCATTGCGAGGTATAAGAATTGTCATATTTCAAAAAAAGATTAATGAAAAAGACGCTCATAATTGCAGCATTAACACTGGTAATGGTAGCCTGCAGTAAAAATTCAATTACTGGTAGAAATCAGCTTGCGCTGTTGTCTGAAACTGAATTGAGAACGATGGCAACATCCGAATATCAAACCTTTCTCAGCCAGAATAAAGTAGTCAATGCGTCTTCAAGCAAGGATGCAGAAATGGTGCGCAGGGTAGGGCAGCGGCTGGTTTCTGCCATTAATAAATATTATTCCTCAAAGGGGCTCTCCCAGGAATTGGCAGGTTATCAGTGGGAATACAACCTCGTGGAAAATAAAGAAGCAAACGCCTGGGCAATGCCCGGTGGAAAAATTGTTGTGTACTCAGGATTGTTGCCATTAACACAAAACGAGGCGGCGCTTGCAGTGGTTTTGGGGCATGAAATTACCCACGCACTGGCACACCATGGTAATGAAAGAATGAGCCAGTCGATGGTTGCGCAGGGAGTAGGAGTAGTTGGTGGCGTTCTTACATCGGGAAATTCGCAGGTTAGCAGCATCTTCAATAATATTTACGGACCCGGTGCACAGGTGGGCGTATTACTTCCAAATTCGAGGAAGCAGGAACTGGAAGCAGACCATTACGGTTTAATATTCACTGCCATGGCGGGTTACAACCCACAGGAAGCAATTCCTTTATGGGAAAGAATGAAAGCGCTTAGTGCGGGAAATGCACCTCCCGAGTTTTTAAGCACTCATCCGGCGGAAGAAACGCGTATAGAGAAATTAAAAGCATTAATGCCGGAAGCATTGAAGTACTACAAACCAATGCAAAGCAAATAATCTCTTTGCGGAGCTTTGCGGCTTTGCGTGAACCCTGACTGTACAATCGATATTCACGCAAAGGCCCAAAGAGAATATAAATTTCACTCTCCGCCTGAAAAAGGCTAATTTTGCAGACCAATCGAGAATTTTCTCCATATCTAAAACTCGCCATGCATGTTGCAAAATTTGTTGGAAAAGCTTCAATATTCAGAACAAAAGAACATCCTGGTACAGGGCCTTCCCTCTTCTATTGAGAAACAATTCGCAAAGATTGCCTTCGCTAAAAACGTAACCCCCCTTTTAAAAACCCGAAGGATTGATTTCGCGCTTGTTTTTGCAGTGAACGTGAACCAGCTCAGTGGAATTTTACGTGATGTGCTTCCCGCACTTCATGATGAAGGAATTTTCTGGATAGCCTATCCAAAAACTTCTTCAAAGATCGCTACGGACCTTAGCAGATCGTGCAGCTGGGATTGCATGCGTAATGCAGGTTTCGAAACCATCAGCGAAGTAGCTCTCGATCACGTGTGGACAGCAACAAGATATGTAAAGAAAGCTACTGCATTAAAAGCTGGCCGCATGACAGTAAAACAACTCCACGAATCTGAAGTGGAACTTTAAGCCGGAGTAGACTTTTCAATTAACCTGCTGAATCTTTTATCTTTTTTCAACCAGCTATTTTCTGTTGGTATGATCCATGATGATTTTAATTGCCCCAGATTTTGTACCATATTATTAAAATACAAAGTAGTGGCATCTATAAATCCATTTTCCAGGGCATAGCCAAGTTGCGCCATCGGTATTACCTGCACCCTTTCTTTAACTATAAATGCAAGCAGCATCCTGTCGAACAGGTGAACGTTAAATAATTTTTCTATTTCCTTTATTATTCTCACCGAACTGTCGGTACTGCAGCCACTCACCCCGTAACCCGTTTCATCGGCAATTAAAACAATAAATTGCCCGAAGAAAAGATTTCCATAACCCTTCACAGGAATGCCGTGCGAATTCCACGTATCGATAAATTCTTTAATGAGGTCCTCAATTTCAAGCGCCTCGTGCATACTGAACAACCGGTTACACTGATAAATCCACACCCTTGATTCCGTATTGAAGTCTTGAGGAAGGTGATCCTCGAAATTCATATTCATGCCACAAAATTACATTGAAAGCGCGACTAATTCAGCAATATCCAGTACCTGCATACTGTCTTCTTTTTCGTTGGCTTTTATTCCGTCGGTGAGCATGGTATTGCAAAAAGGGCATGCTGATGCGATGATATTTGCGCCTGTGCCGATGGCTTCCTGCGTTCTCTCAGTATTTATTCTTTTATCACCTTTTTCTTCTTCTTTAAACATCTGTGCGCCACCAGCACCGCAGCATAGTCCTTTGCTTTTACATCGTTTCATTTCCACCAGTTCCACATCGAGCGCTTCGAGTACTTTACGGGGCGCCTCGTAAATATTATTTGCTCGGCCAAGGTAACAGCTATCGTGATAGGTGATTTTTTTTCCTTTAAAACTTCCCCCTTCTTTCAATATTAATTTTCCTTCGTCGATCAGTTGCTGGATGAATGTGGTGTGATGCATCACTTCGTAATTGCCACCAAGTTCGGGATATTCATTTTTAAATATGTTGAAGCAATGCGGGCAGGCGGTTACTATTTTTTTTACGTTATAAGTGTTTAAGATTTGGATATTCTGGTAGGCCATCATCTGGAAAATGAATTCATTCCCGGACCTGCGTGCGGGGTCTCCCGTGCACATTTCCTCTTTTCCCAGCACGGCATAAAACGTACCCGTTTTATTAAGA
>JBDTMM010000183.1:0-5342 GCA_039934275.1 Flavitalea sp.
GCGCTGATGTATTCGGGTAAGGGAAGAAAATATTTTCAACGCAACGACAGCACCGCATCTATCCTCACCGATACTATTTCAAGTGCTTCCAACATGGGCATCAACTACATCGAGATGCCCCTGAACATCACTTACAAAATACCCATGGGCAGCAAGGCGCAATTCTTATTAAGCGCGGGTCCGTATGTAGGTTTTTTTTACAGCGGTACGCAGAAATCTGAAACAAGAATATATTCCAGCAACGATTTTAAATCGGAGGAAGTAAACCTTGAAACCGGAAACGGCCAGGGAAAAGTAAAAACCTTCGACGCGGGTTTTAATGTGCGCGCAGGTTTTGAACTGGGAAATGTTTTGATCACAGGCTTCATGACCCAGGGCCTCACGAGTTTTTATACCGCTGCATACGATGGAACTTTTAAACACCATGTAAAGGGACTTTCTCTTGGCTTCTGGCTTAATAAGCCAACACCGCCAGCTACTCCTAAAAAAGTGGTGCTGCCCGTTAAGGAAGTAGCGGTTGCTCCTAAAATAATTCCTGATACCGATGGCGATGGGTTGAATGATGAAGTGGATGCATGCCCTAACCAACCCGGTTCCGTGGAATTCAATGGCTGTCCAATTCCCGATAGTGATGGCGATGGGTTGAATGACAAAGAGGATAAGTGCCCTTCAGATCCTGGTCCGAAAGAAAATGGTGGTTGTCCGGTTCCTGTTGTTAAGGCAGATACTATTCAGAAAGAAGTGGTGCAAAAACCCAACTTTGTCACCAGGTACATTCTGTTCAAAGCCGGCAACGATAAGCTTACCGATACTTCATCGGCACCTTTGGACGAGGTATTTAAAGTACTCATGAGCCACCCGGGACTTAAACTGAATATTGAAGGATATACGGATGCTTCTGGCATCACAGCTCATAACCAGGCGCTTTCCGAAAAAAGAGCTGCTGCCGTTAAACGCTATTTAACAGGTAAAGGAATCGACAAAAACCGCATCATCAGCAAGGGCCTTGGTTCGACTAAACCGCTCGACACTAACAAGACCGCTGAAGGGCGTGCAAATAACCGCCGTGTAGAACTAAAATTGATCCAGTAAATTGATAGATATAGTGTAACCGCCACTCATGTAATTAAAGCATGAGGTGGCGGTTATTTACATACTTTTACGCCCAAATAAAAAAACTACAGATGAATCAGGTGTTTAAAACAGGCTTGGTTGTGCTTACCCTATCGGCCATTTCCGCTCTTTCTTTTTCACAGTCAAAAGAGTCAAAGCCAGTGGATGTTCCGCATGGCTGGCATTTACTGGATAAGGCAAAAGACGGATACAACGGAATCAGCATTAACGAGGCGTATGAATTTGTGAAGTCAAAGAATTTAAAAAGTAATCCCGTGATCGTTGCGGTGATCGATTCCGGTGTGGATACCCTGCACGAAGATCTGAAATCCGTACTCTGGAGAAACCCAAAAGAAATACCGGGCAACGGCAAAGACGATGACGGTAACGGCTACATCGATGACGTATATGGATGGAACTTTCTTGGTGGTAAAGACGGACGTAATGTAAAAGAAGATTCTTACGAAGGCGCGCGCGTGTATCATTCCCTTAAATCAAAATATGAAAGTGGAAAAATCGACACCGCAAATCTGAAAGGAGATTCACTGGAAGAATATGAAATGTGGGCGAAGGCAAAAAACAAGATCGAAGGTGAAGGTGCCGGCAGCGGGCTGGACCTGGGAATGTTGCAGAAGGCCTTGCACAGCGCACAAAAAAGTGACAGCATTTTAAGAACGGCATTACACAAGGATACTTTCACCGGAAACGACCTTGATACTTTCCAGGCTGCTTCTACAACCGAGAAAGCCGCAAAAGGAGGGCTGATCTATTTATTCAGGGCCAACCAGATGATGGAAACGAGCAACATCGAATTCCTGCAGGGCTTTGGTGAATTTGTAAGCGGTGAAGAAAGAAAGGCTGAATCTAAAGAAAAAGCGCCACCTGCTTACCGTAAAGATATCGTTGGTGACAATGAAGATGATCCAAGCGACATTCATTACGGCAATAACGACGTGATGGCGGGTACGCCATTCCATGGTACGCACGTATCAGGTATCATTGCGGCTGCAAGAAATAATAATATCGGGATGGATGGAATAGCGGACAACGTAAAAATAATGATGGTTCGCGCAGTACCGGATGGTGATGAGCATGACAAAGATATTTCCAATGCCATACGTTATGCAGTTGACAATGGGGCAAAGGTGGTGAACATGAGTTTTGGTAAGGATTTCAGCCCTGAAAAGAATTGGGTGGATGCCGCAGTAAAGTATGCGGAAACCAAAGGGGTTTTATTGGTACACGCGGCAGGTAATGATGGAAAAAATATTGATAGTACTGATAATTTTCCAAATGCAAACCTCAGGACTTCTGGTACAAAAGCAAAGAACTGGATAACCGTTGGCGCTAGTGGCGATGAAAAAGCAGGCGGACTTACTGCATCGTTTTCCAATTATGGAAAAGAACAGGTGGATGTATTTGCACCTGGTGTAAAAATATATTCTACCATACCCGGCGGCAATACTTACGGTAATGCACAAGGTACAAGCATGGCTTCGCCTGTTGTTGCAGGTGTTGCTGCATTTTTGTTTGAATACTTTCCGAACCTCACCGCAGAACAGGTTAAATACTGTATAGAAAAATCTGCACAGCATCCGGCAGAAAAAGTAAAGAAACCGGGTTCCGATGATACCGTGGATCTTGCGGACATCAGCAAATCTGGTGGTGTGATCAATGCTTTTGAAGCAGCGAAAGTGGCTTATTCCCTTCAGCCACAAGGTAAAGTGAAGAAAAGCAAGCGCCGGGCAAAAAGTGTTTTAAGTAATCCACAGGGATAATTATTTTTTGGAATGCGTTTCTATAATGCTTTCGGAAAAAACCGAATATAGTTTTAACAATTGCGGGTAATTTTTCAGCAATGCCAGGTGATGATTGATCGTCACCTGGTCATTGCGAACCGCAGGGCCGGTTTGAAAATTCATTGCTGGCCCCAGCGTTAATCTTTTTCCCAACTCATTTATCAGGGGCAATAACAAATTAAAATCGACCTTTTCATTGGCGCAGAAATCCTGTGCCAAAGCATACAGATGATTGGAAAAGTTATTAGTGATCACCGAGCCAATATGCAGTTTACCCCGTTGCGCGTCATTTGCAAAATGTGTGTTCGGGGAGAGTGATTTGGCGAATGATGCTATTTGCGATTTGGTATCGTCAGTATTCCCGTCTATTAAGAAAGGGATTTCAGGAATCTTTTTTATTTCTTTCCGGAGGCTTTGCAGGGGGTACAATACCCCATAGTTTTCGCTGGTCAATTTCAGTATATCCATTGGTACGCTACCCGCGGTATGCACAACAATCTGTTTTTTTACTTTCAACCAGTCATGTGCGTGGTAAAGCGCGCTGTCGGATATTGAAAGCAGATATAGCTGTGCGTTAGTATCAATCCTGTTTATATCGGTAGTGTGGGTCGATTTCAGTTCTTTTGCGAGCTGGGCAGCGTGATCCTCGCTCCTGCTTACTACCTGTATCACCTCGTGGTGAGCAAGTATCATTTTTCTTCCAAGTACTGTAGCAACATTTCCCGAGCCGATGATAACGATCCGCATGTAATTAGCGATGAGTTTTTTTGAATAGATTTACAATACCGATGAAGTTAGAACAAAAAGTACTGATCAATTTCCTCAGCACCAAATTGAAAATGATGTCGCTGGTGTCGAAAAGAAAAGCTGCCGAGGCCGCGTTTGAATTATTCTGCACTCCTATTGTTAAATCAAAGAAACCTTTACCTGCCCTATTTTTAGAATCAGAGCAAATGGATTTTGAAGTTGGCGGTTACTCCATACACGGGTATAGGTGGAAAAAAGAGCATGCAAAAAAAATACTGATCGTACATGGGTTTGGTTCATCTTCGGGCAACTTTGAAAAGTACGTAGGTGGCTTGCTGAATAAAGGATTTGAAGTACTTGCCTTTGATGCACCGGCGCATGGTTTAACCACCGGTAAAACCATGGACTTTCTTGCCTTTGTTGGTGCAATAAAAAAGATAAACGAAATGTATGGCCCCATAGATGGTTTCCTTGCACATTCGTATGGTGGGCTTGCGGTGACCTATTTTCTCGAATCGGTAAAAAATGATCAGAAAAAAGTAGTGCTGATTGCTCCTGCTACCGAAACCGCCACGACAATAGATTCGTTTTTCAGGTTCCTGAACCTTGGCAAGGAGCTGAGAAAAGAATTTGATAACATTATTTTTAAGAAAGATGGACAGTGGCCGGAGTATTATTCAGTTCGAAGATCAATGAATTACATACAATCATCCGTGTTGTGGTTCCATGATGAAGAGGACCAGCTTACCCCGGTTGCGGATGCATTGAAAGTAAAGGCCGATGCACATCCGAACGTTAAGTTCCGGATCACAAAGGGTTTGGGCCACAGCAGGATATACCGTGATCCGTCCATCGTCAGGGAAGTGCTGGAATTTTTTTAGTGATTACGGCCCTCAACCATCGGCACAAAAGAAAATTTTTCGAGCACATCCTCAGTAGTGCTGCCATCTGCATTTTTTGTAATACGCAGCATTTTCTGCACAGCGCCCTCTCCCACCGGAACAACCATTACTCCGCCGCTTTTAAGTTGCTGGATCAATTTTGGAGGAACCAATGGTGCAGCCGCCGTAATAATGATCTTATCGAACGGGGCGTAGGTAGGCAGACCGTCGTAACCGTCGCCGTAGAAATATTTTATATTAGGATATAACTTTTTCAGGATAAAATCACCAAGGGTGTCGTATAGTTTTTTTTGACGTTCGATGGTAAACACCTTGGCGCCGATCTTTGCGAGCACTATGGCCTGGTAACCAGAGCCGGTTCCGATCTCCAGCACTTTTTCGTAGGGCTTTACATTGAGCAGTTGGGTCTGGTAGGCAACGGTATAGGGCTGGGAAATGGTTTGTGATTCAGCTATGGGAAAGGCACGATCCTCGTAGGCTACTTTTTCAAAGGCAGAGTCGAGAAAATAGTGGCGGGGGATTTCGTTTATTGCCGAAAGTACTTTTTCGTCGATGATACCTTTTGTTCGCAGGAGATCCACCAATTGCTTCCTCATTCCTTTATGGCGGTAAGTATCTTCGTATTTTCGCATTATCGCCAAATATAACTACAGTTTTTTATTACTTTTGCGCTTCGAATGAAGGATCGGTGGAGTATTAAGATATATCCTCTCTGAAATTCGAATCGGCTCGGTAGCTCAGTTGGATAGAGCAACTGCCTTCTAAGCAGTAGGTCATTGGT
>JBDTMM010000184.1:0-5340 GCA_039934275.1 Flavitalea sp.
GATCAGAGAGAAAGGAATAAGAGTGATCAGTGAAATAGAATTCGCTTACCGGTATAAAGGCAGCAGCAAAATAATCGGTATAACGGGAAGCAATGGAAAAACAACTACTGCCTCGCTGATCCACCACATATTCAAACACGCAGGCATGGATTGCGCACTGGTGGGCAATATTGGTTTTTCATTCGCGAGGCAGGTAAAAGAAGATCCGAAAGTGTGGTACATCGCAGAGATAAGTAGTTTTCAACTGGACGACATTCACGAATTCAAACCAGATTTTTCTATACTCACGAATATAACGGAGGACCATTTAGACAGGTACGAATACAAGTTCGGGAATTATATCAACAGCAAGTTTCGCATCGCAATGAACCAAAACTATGACGACTATTTTATTTACTGTGAAGACGATCCGGTCATCATGCAATACCTAAACGAAAAACCATTCAAAACTAACCAAGTACCATTCACTATGCAAAGAGAAGTAAACCCGGGAGCCTTCATCATGAACGGACAAATGACGGTAAGAACAGGAGACGAGAAGATGCAGATGAGTATTTATGACTTTGCATTAAAAGGAAAACACAATCAATACAATACTATGGCAGCCTGTCTCGCACCAGCAATAATAGGATTGAGGAAATCGAAGATCAGGGAGGCCGTGCAGTCTTTTGAATCCATCGCGCACCGTATGGAGTTCGTGGTAACCATTCGTGGGGTTGATTTTATCAACGATAGCAAAGCTACCAACGTTAACAGCACCTGGTACGCTTTGGAAACCATGAACAAGCCAACCATACTAATACTGGGCGGTATAGATAAGGGAAATGATTATACTATGCTTAACGAGCTGGTAAAGGAAAAAGTAAAGGCGATCATTTGCCTGGGTTTGGAAAATGACAGGATTCACGAAGCTTTCAAAGATGATGTATCGATGATAGTTGACGCGAAGAGCGCAGATGAAACAGTGAAGGCGGCCTTCAGATTAGCATCACCTGGTGACGCGATTTTACTTAGCCCCGCATGCGCCAGCTTCGACCTTTTTAATAACTATGAGGATCGTGGTGATCAATTTAAAAAAGCAGTAAGAGAACTATAGAGAAAATGGAAGAATTTGTAACGATACCAAGAAACCACTTCAGGGAACTGGGTCAGCGGACCAAGGGAGATAAAGTAATATGGGCAGCTGTAGTGCTGCTGGCACTGGTATCCTTATTGGTAGTGTACAGTTCCACCGGTTTGCTTGCTTACCGTTATAATAAAGGCAATACTGAAATTTATTTGCTGAAACAGGTGATGTTCATCACCGTTGGTGTTGCCATCATTTATTTTGCTCACCGCGTTAATTATACCCTGTATTCAAAATGGTCAAGGATCCTTTTTTTAATCGCCGTCCCGTTGTTGGTATGGACATTGTTCTTTGGGGTAAGATTGAATGAAGGAAGCCGGTGGATACGGCTACCGATCATTAACCTCACTTTTCAAACCTCCGATCTCGCAAAGCTCGCCCTGTTCATGTACATAGGCAGGTTGCTGAGTAAAAAACAGGACGTAATAAAAGATTTTAAGAAAGGATTTCTGCCCATCATCATACCGGTGATCATTACCTGCATATTGGTAGCACCCGCAAATTTGTCTACCGCATTACTTACCGGTGCCACCAGTTTATTGCTGATGTTCATTGGAAGGGTCAGTACAAAACATATCGGGCTAACTATAGGCATTGCCTCCATCCCGGTATTTATACTGGTGATGGTTTCCATGGTTTACTACGACAAGGAAGAAGGCAAAACAAAAGATTTACCTGGCATACTGGAAGTGGGAAGAATGCCAACTTGGATAAAGCGCGTACAGAATTTTGTGTACGAAAGTAAACAAACCGACAAGGATGAGAACTACCAGGTGAACCAGGCAAAGATCGCCATTGCAAAAGGTGGTACGATTGGACTTGGACCAGGAAACAGTGAACAAAGAAATTTTCTCCCGCATCCTTACTCGGATTTTATTTTCGCCATTATTATCGAGGAATATGGAATTGTGGGAGGGATATTCATCATATTTATTTACCTCGTTTTTTTATACAGGAGCATAAGGATATTTAGGAAATGCCCTTATGCATTTGGGGCGTTTCTTGCGTTGGGATTAAGTTTTACGCTGGTGATTCAGGCATTGATCAATATGGCGGTAACGGTGAATCTTTTCCCGGTAACGGGTGTAACGCTTCCATTGGTGAGTATGGGAGGAAGTTCGTTTTTATTTACCTGCCTTGCAATAGGAATTATATTAAGCGTGGCCAGGAATGTTGAACAGTTAGAAGGAAAATGAGCAAACGGATAATTATAGCGGGCGGTGGAACGGGTGGACATATTTTTCCGGCTATAGCTATCGCTAACGCGATGAAGAAGCTGGATGAAAAAACGGATATATTATTTATCGGCGCCAAGGGTAAAATGGAAATGGAAAAAGTTCCTCTTGCCGGTTACCCGATCAAAGGAATTGACATAGCAGGTTTTAACAGAAGTTCATTAATGAAAAATATTTTGCTTCCATACAAACTACTAAAAAGTTTCACTGAGGTTAGTGAGATATTCAGGTCGTTCAAACCTGAAGGGGTAATAGGTGTAGGGGGATATTCCAGTTTTCCCGTATTAAAATATGCGCAGACTAAATCGATCCCTACGTTTATTCATGAATCTAATTCGTTTGCCGGCAAATCGAATATGTTATTAGGAAAGAGGGCCACTAAAGTATTTGTATCTGGTGATGGAATGGAGAAATTCTTTCTTCCTAAAAAAATATCCATAACGGGCAATCCTATCCGTAAAGAAATTGCAGACAGCAAGATAACGAGGAATGAAGCGATCCGGTACTTCAAGCTCGATCCGGCAAGAAAAACGATACTGGTAACGGGCGGAAGCCTTGGTGCGAAAAGTATCAACGAAGCAATCGCAGAATCCATCACGGAGTTTTCCAAGAACGATTTGCAACTGATATGGCAAACCGGGAAACCTTTTGCAGAGAATGCGAAAGAAGTGTGTGAAGGAAGAAGAAATGTTTGGACCGATGACTTTATAACACAGATGGAGTACGCATTTGCGGCTGCCGACATCGTGGTATCGAGATCGGGAGCAATGGCCATTTCAGAATTAAGCGTAGCGAAGAAGCCTGTGATTTTTGTTCCCTATCCTTTTGCTGCTGAAGATCACCAGACCGCAAATGCAAAAAGACTGGTTAATAAAAATGCTGGGATGATGATTAAAGATAACGAAGCAAAGGAAAAACTGATGACCATGCTTGTTGAGCTGGCAGGTGACACCAGTAAACAACTGGAATTGAAAATTAATATTTCGGCACTTGCGGTTACAAATGCCGATGAAGCAATAGCAGAACAAATTTTCGCAATGATAAAATGATTAATCTCGGAACCATACAGCGCATTTATTTTATAGGTATCGGTGGCATTGGTATGAGCGCGCTTGCGAGATACTTTCTATTTCATGGCAAAGAAGTAAGTGGGTACGACAAAACTGCCACTGCATTAACAGGTGCACTGATAGACGAAGGAATACCAGTGAATTTTACTGATGAACTCGCCATCGCGCCGAAGAATGTAGAATTAGTAGTGTACACTCCCGCGGTACCTTCCTCGCATCCGCAATTAAGGTATTACCTCGCGAATAATTATACCGTGATGAAGAGGAGCGAGGTGCTTGGCGCCATCACGGAAAACACTTATAATATTTGTGTGGCTGGTACTCATGGTAAAACAACTATCAGCACCATGGTGGCGCATATTCTGCGGCACTCGGGATATGGTTGCAATGCTTTTCTTGGTGGCATAGCAGCCAATTACAACAGCAACTACTGGAGCAATGAAAGAAATACCTGCGTGATCGAAGCCGATGAGTACGACCGCAGCTTTTTAAAATTAAGTCCCAATATCGCCGTGATCAGCGCAATGGATGCGGACCATCTCGACATATACGGAACCGAAAAAGAAATGCAGGATACGTTTATCCAATTTTCGGGAAGGGTAAAGCCGGGTGGGGAACTGTATTATAAAAAAGGAATTGTTCGTTCTGATGAATTTATATCGCCCAATAAAATTTCTTACAGCGTAAAAGACACTACTGCACAGGTATATGCGAATAATGTAAGAATGGTTAACGGATATTATTTATTCGATGTACAGCTGCATGAGAAACTGATAGACAATTGCGCCTTGAATATGGGTGGATTGCATAACGTGGAAAATGCAAGCGTGGCCATTGCCGTGGCAAATAAACTTGGAATTGATACGGAGTCGATAAAATTGGCAGTAGAAGAATTTAAAGGCGTGAAGAGGAGGTTTGAATACGTCGTGAAGAAAAAATCATTAGTGTATATCGACGATTACGCACATCACCCCGAAGAATTAAAGGCACTGATATCAAGCGCCAAAATATTGTTCCCCGACCTGGTGTGCACGATAATCTTTCAACCCCATTTATTCAGCAGAACAAAGGACCTGGCCGATGGATTTGCTGAGAGCCTTGACCTTGCGGATGAAGTAATCCTGCTACCGATCTATCCCGCGCGCGAACTTCCAGTTGAAGGGGTTACAAGTGAACTGATCTCGGAAAAGATGAAAAACAAAAAAATAAGGATATTAAACAAAAGCGAGGTGGTGGAATACATTAGAATGTTTCATGCACTTGAAGGTTTACTGATCACAGCAGGCGCAGGCGATATTGACACCTTGATAGAGCCGGTAAAAGAGATTTTAAATGCATCGTTATAAATTATGAGCATTTCCTCAAATATCAGAAAAATACTTTTTATCAGCGCGTGGTGCCTCGCCGGTACTGGCCTCGTTTTGCTATTGCTTGCCGCAAGCAGAACCAGGAGCGAACGCATCTGCATAGGGTACAATATCACCATCAATGGTGAAGGATCGGGACAGTATTTTGTCGATAGCCTCGATATTGTAAAAGTACTGACGGAAAATAATTCCGTCAGCCTAAAAAATAAAAGCATTAAATCTTTTGACCTGAATAAAATGGAATACAGGCTACGGAACGAGGTGTGGATACGCGATGCAGAATTGTTTTTTGATAATAAAGGAATTCTTAGGGTAAATGTTGCAGAACGAAACCCGATCGCGAGAATTTTCAGTTCAACAGGAAATAGTTTCTATATCGATAGTTCTGAGCACCGATTGCCGTTGTCGCTTAAGTTTAGCGCAAAATTGCCTGTGTTTACCGGCTTTCCTTCCGATGCGAAAAAATGGACCAGCACAAAAGACCGTCAACTGATAAAACAGATAAAGGGTATGAGCATGTATATCGCCGCACATCCTTTCTG
>JBDTMM010000185.1:0-5334 GCA_039934275.1 Flavitalea sp.
CACCTTGTTCCCCGATTCTTTATTGGTGATGTGATAGTTTTTTATGCGTTCCAGTTTATTCTCCAGTTCATTCAATTCGTGATAGTGTGTGGCGAATAAGGTCTTAGGCCGTTGTACCGCGTTGTGTATATATTCTGCAATGCTCCACGCAATGGAAATGCCATCGTAAGTGGAGGTACCCCTTCCTATTTCATCCAGTAATATTAAACTCCGGGAAGTGATGTTATTAATGATGCTCGCGGTTTCGTTCATCTCCACCATAAACGTGGATTCACCACCGCTAAGGTTGTCACTTGCCCCAACCCTTGTAAATATTTTATCGGTGATGGGTATGCGCGCTGCATCGGCAGGTACAAAACTACCCATGTGCGCCATAAGCGTGATCAGCGCGGTCTGCCTTAGTATTGCACTCTTACCACTCATGTTTGGGCCGGTAAGAATGATAATTTGCTGTGAGGATGGGTCGAGCGATATGTCGTTAGTGATATACGCTTCTCCAGTTGGAAGATTTCTTTCAATAACAGGATGACGACTCTCTTTCAAAAATAAATCATCGCCATCATGCAGCTGTGGTTTATGATAATTATAAAAGATGGCATTATTTGCAAACGCGATCAGGCAATCCATAATCGCGAGAATATTACCATTGGTTTGCATCGGCATTATATAATCCTGCAGCCCCATCAATAATTTCTCAAAAAGGTGCGATTCTATGGAAATAATTTTCTCTTCCGCACCCATTATTTTCTCCTCGTATTCTTTTAATTCGGGCGTGATATATCTTTCTGCGTTGGTGAGTGTTTGTTTGCGCATCCAGCTTGCCGGCACCTTGTGTTTGTGCAAATGTGTTACCTCGAGAAAGTAGCCGAACACATTGTTGTAGCCGATCTTTAAAGAAGATATGCCCGTAGCTTCGGTTTCTTTCTGTTGCAGTGATACGAGGTATTGTTTTCCACCCGACGAGATCGTTCTTAATTCATCGAGTTCACTGGAAATGCCGTCTCTTATTATTCCTCCTTTTGAACTTAATACAGGTGGGTTTTCAACTATCTCCTCCGATATTTTTTTACAAATGAGCGCGCAGGGATTCAGGTTGTCGGCCATCCTCCGCAAATATTCACTGTCGGCACCCTCGCATAGTAATTTTATTTGCTCAATGTGTTTTAGTCCGCGCGCGATCTGCATCACTTCGCGCGGATTAATTTTTTTCATGGGCACCTTGCTCACCAATCTTTCTACATCGCCACATTGTTTCAGGTGCTGAGTAATTTTATTCCGCAGGTCAATATCTTTTATAAAATATTCCACCAGGTCGAGCCGTTCGTTGATCCTTATCGGATCTTTCAATGGCATAACGGTCCATCGTTTTATAAGTCGAGCGCCCATTGGGGAAATGGTGGTGTCCAGCACTTTTATCAATCCATTATTTCCTTCCTGTCCGGTGCCTAACAGTTCAAGATTGCGGATAGTAAATTTATCCATCCACAAGTGATCGTTCTGGTCTATCCGCTGTATGGAAGTAATATGCTGAAGGTTGGGGTGTTCTGTATCTTTTAAATAATGTAAGATGGCGCCGGCGGCAATGATCGCTTCCCGAAGGTCATCAATACCAAATCCTTTGAGTGAATGCGTTTGAAAATGTCTTAGCAGGTTTTCTGTTGCGAACTGGTGATCGAATATCCACGATTCAAGAGAATAGGTGTAAAACCTGGTTCCGTAGGTTTCCTTGAAATGTTTTTGATAGCTGCGCTGAAAGATGACCTCAGCGGGTTTCAGCGTTTGCAATAATTTGTCGATGTATTCCTGGGATCCCTGCGTCGCAAAGAATTCGCCGGTAGTAATATCAAGCAATGCCATCCCGGAATGTCCATCTGTGAAATGGATCGCTGCGAGAAAATTATTACTGCTGTGATCGAGCAATTTATCATTGGTGGCGATGCCAGGCGTTACTAATTCAGTGACCCCGCGCTTTACGATTCCCTTTGCCTGTTTTGGATCTTCCAGTTGATCGCAGATCGCCACGCGGTAACCCGCTTTTACCAGTTTGTGAAGGTAAGTATCCAGTGCATGATAAGGAAAACCCGCCAGTTCGCTGGAAGCGGCGTTGCTATTGTTGCGTTTGGTGAGTGTTATACCAAGTACTCGCGCCGATATCACCGCGTCTTCAGCGAAGGTTTCGTAAAAGTCTCCTACGCGAAATAACAGGATGGCGTCGGGATATTTTTGTTTAATAGCCCGGTGCTGTTGCATCAGGGGCGTTTCAGTGGTTGTTTTAAGTGCCAAGTATAAAACTTATATAAAAATGATTCTCAAAAAAGTGTAAACTGCAAGTTATCTTCTTTTGCTTTCTGTGCTTCTTTGCGTGGAACCCTCTAAACATGGAGGCTCACTCAAAAGCGCAAGATTACGCAAAGGACTCAAATAGAAAATAACCTGAATCTTGAAAATTAAGAAAAGTTCCGATCTGAATAGGAAATCTGTTTCCGAATTCAGGGATGCCGAAAAAATGCCATTGGTTGTTATATTGGATAATATCCGCAGCATGCACAATGTAGGCAGCGTTTTCCGAACCTGTGATGCATTCCTGGTGCACAGTTTATGGCTCTGCGGGTTTACGCCTAAACCGCCCCACCGCGACATTCATAAAACCGCCCTTGGCGCTACTGAAACGGTCGATTGGAGATACATCAACTCCACCTTATCTGCAATCAAACAGTTAAAGGACGAAGGTTATGCTGTTTTCGCTATCGAACAAGTTGAAAAAAGCATTTCTTTGCAGGAATTTTCTTTCAAAAAAGAAGAAAAAATGGCGATCATTTTTGGTAACGAAGTCACCGGGGTTGCACCTGAAGTATTACAGCTTTGTTCAGGCTCGATAGAAATACCACAGTTTGGTATGAAACATTCGCTGAATATTTCCGTTGCCGCGGGTATAGTGATCTGGGAACTTGCAGGAAAAATAATGAAGACCAACGAATGACCATCTATGATTAAGAAATATCTGAGCCTGGTAAAATTCTCGCACACCATCTTTGCGCTGCCTTTCGCAATGATCGGCTTTTTTCTTGGTGTGATTTATCATCCTTTGCCCACTAATTGGAACCTTAATTCGACAATAGGAAGGGGAGTAGAAGAGTGGCCGGGTTATGTATCCCTTACCTCATTGTCAATAAAATTTTTCCTCGTATTGTTATGCATGATATTCGCCCGCAGTGCGGCGATGGCCTTCAACAGGTGGCTCGATAAAAACTTTGATGCAAAAAATCCCCGCACGGCCATACGTGAAATACCGGCAGGAATAATTTCTGCCAATAGTGCGCTGCTGTTTGTAATATTCAACTGCATTGCATTTATCGTTACCACTTATTTTATTAATACACTTTGTTTTTATTTATCGTTCTTGGCGCTGTTTGTAATTTTATTTTACAGTTATACCAAACGTTTCACCGCATTATGTCACCTGGTATTGGGTGCGGGATTGTCGCTGGCGCCCATTGGTGCATACCTCGCAGTAACCGGAACATTTAATGTATTGCCCGTTCTTTTTTCATTGGTAGTAATATGCTGGGTAAGTGGTTTCGATATTATATATGCGTTGCAGGATGTTGACTTTGATAAATCACAGCAACTGCATTCCATTCCCGTTTGGCTCGGTAAAAAGAATGGATTACTTTTTTCAGAGGTACTGCATTCCATCGTGGCCGTGATTGTTATAATCGCAGGTGTTTATGGTCACTTTCACTGGTTGTACTGGATAGGGACCGCCATATTCTGCAGTATGCTTTTTTACCAGCATTCGATTGTAAAACCCAACGACCTCCGGAGAGTGAACATTGCCTTTATGACCGCAAACGGAATCGCCAGCGTGGCATTTGCTATTTTCGTGATCGCCGACCTCCTCGTTTTTTAAACCGAACCATGGCAAGAATCCTTTCAATAGATTATGGACTGAAAAGAACCGGCATCGCCGTCACCGATCCCCTTCAGATCATCGCCACCGGTTTAACTACCATTTCATCCCCTGACCTGTTTTCATTCCTTAGCGACTATTTTTTAAAGGAAGAAGTAGAGCGCGTGATCATTGGCGAACCCAAAAACCTCGATGACACGGATACCCACTCCACTGCATTCGTTAAGCGGATAATAAAGAAGCTAAAGCAGCAGTTCCCTCGTATGCCAATAACTACCGTGGACGAGCGCTACACCTCCAAAATGGCCTCGCAGGCAATGATAGATATGGGTATGAAAAAAATGCAGCGCCGCAACAAGGCTCTGGTAGATGAAATAGCCGCCACCATTATGTTGCAGGAATACCTGCGCAGTCGGTAATTTGGTCCTGTTAGCGTAAATTTGCCCTCCTTGCCCTCTGCGGATTCTCCGTGTTTTTTGCGTTACCCTTTACTGCGTACAGAGTATTGCCAAGCACACGAAGGTTTCGCAGAGGGCTATAAGAGAACAAAATATTTAAAAATGATCCTGCCAATTATAGCATACGGCGCACCGATTTTAAGAATGGTGAGTAAAGAAATAACGCCCGACTACCCCGGCCTGTCAACCCTTATCGAAAATATGTGGGAAACGATGTATTCCAGCAATGGAGTGGGGCTTGCTGCCCCCCAGATCAACAAGAATATACGCCTCTTCGTAGTGGACAGCAGCCAGATATTCGCCAACCAGGAAGAAGATGACAAGGACCGCTTTCCCGACGAGCCCGGCATCAAACGTGTATTCATCAACGCCAACATCATCGCCCTCAATGGCGAAGAATGGGTGTACAATGAAGGATGCCTGAGCATCCCAAAGATCCGCGAAGACGTATTACGTAATGAAGAAGTGACCATCGAATACGTGGACGAAAATTTTGATAAACATACCGCCACATTTAATGGCATTACCGGCCGGGTAGTGCTTCACGAATACGACCATATCGAAGGCAAATTATTTATTGACTATCTTAAGCCACTCAAGAGAAAACTCATGAAAGGCAAACTCGACGACATATCGAAGGGAAAGATCAAAGTAGATTACAAAATGAGTTTCGCTAAATGAGGATTGTCTGTTTATTTTTATTGTTAGTCTTGACAAACACTTACCTGTGCGCCCAGGATACGTCGGTATTTTTTGAAAATAAATCCGTAACCCTGAAAGATGTAGTGGTACGCAGCAACCTCAATGTGCCAAAATTTATCGAGCGCGTAAAAGACGACACCACTTTCCATAAGGCTTTTCAGAACCTAAAAGTTCTCGGCTACACTGCGATTAATGACATCCGCATGCTGGATAAAAAGAAAAAAGTGCAGGCCACGCTAACGAGTCGCACGAAACAGGAAGTGG
>JBDTMM010000186.1:0-5322 GCA_039934275.1 Flavitalea sp.
TTAAAATTGAATCCGAATTTCAGGATCATTAAAATACCAAAGATCACCAACAGCACCTTGAAAAAATCTTTAAAGAACAGGATGAGCTGGCGATCACTCACACTCTCCGATAAATTTCCCTTTTGCTCAAGAATAATCGCTATGAAATCGATGATGCGCAGCAGTAGCCAGATAAATGAAATGATCATCACGATCATTGCAATGATTTCGAGCATATGATGCAGGCCGGTTTTGTAAATGTAAAAATTGAGCGCTGTGGGAAAATTGAGTTTATCGAGCGCGATAAGCGTAACAATTATTACAAGAAAATTTTCAAGCGGAGAAACAACAAGGTCAACAAAACTTTTTTTGTCAACACCCTGCGCCACTTTTCTAACTACCCTGAATACAAGTCCCGCAAGGTGCCTCGAGATAAATCTTTTAATGGAAATGGCAAGAAGAATTATGCCCACGATAAGGACATAATTCCCGAGTGTATTGTCTAAAATCTTAAGGTCAAATAATTTGGACATCACTTGTACGAATATACCATTATCGCTCCGTCCTTTAACAGGTAAACCATACCGGGAGCAATTACAATTTTTTCTGCCTCGTTCATAAACGCAGGAACTGGGAATTGCTGCAGTTGTAAACTTCCTGCATTGTACCTGTAAAGAAATGTTTTATCCCTGCCAACGATCGCATCGTTCACTACATTAAAATCGGTCCACCCCAAAAAAGGGATCCTGCTTTTGAATGCACTGTAATAATCAAATTCATACACGCCCTTCGCAGGGTCGTACAGATACACCGTTTTATTCTGATCGATGATTTTATTGGGGGATGGAGTGGAATCAAATATCTGCCGAAAATCGTTTGACTGATCAAGCAGGTGGCCGTCGTCGGCGATTTTTTTGAGTTTGCTTTCTATCTCATCGAAGATCCAGATATTGTTATCGTACGATTGGCCGATCGCTTTTACCTGCAATGAATTTTGAGTGCGCAAATCCAGGGTCGATCGCACATTTAAAAATCTGTCCAGTGTAACAACTGTTCCAAAATCCCTGTAATACAGCAACACTTTTAATGGATTGGTTACATCAATTGAATAAAGCTTTCCGTATTTTCTAACATTGTTAAAAACCGCGGCAGAATCTCCATCAGGTGTTAATTTTTTTAACTGCCCATTTTGAAAAAGCAGGTAAACGTTTCCAAGATTATCGACTGAAAAATTTATTATCGGCCCAGTATAATTTCTCCGAAAATGAAAGATGCTGTCTGTTTGACAAAAGGATGCTACCGATGAAAATAAAACAAATAGTAAAATTGTGAAGCGTATTTTCATGACCTTATGATCTTTCGTTCGTTCTCAGCATAACGCGACCGGAGCTCCAGTTGTTGTCCATCGAAAACCGCATAGGTGAAATACCTGATCCAGTCTCCCAGGTTTATATACCTGCTGTTACCAATTGCATAATCGATAGGAAGATGACGATGACCGAATAGAAGGTAATCGTAATAAGTTGTTTTAAGTATTTCCTTGCAATAGATGATTAGCCATTCATTTTCTTCCCCTAGAAAAGTTTCTTCCAAACTGCCAGTTGCCTCTCTGCTTTTTTTGCTGAAATAATTGGCGAGTCCCATGCCCATGAAGGGCGGCATAGCACCAAACATCCCTTGAGATATTCTATTCCGGAATACCTTTTTCAGCATTTTATATCCATGGTCACCGGGTCCGAGACCGTCTCCGTGGCCCACCAAAAATTTCTTACCGTTAAATTCAAAGGAGGTGGGTTCGAAATAAGTTTTGATATTTAATTCTACATCGAAATAGTCTTTCATCCACATATCATGATTGCCCACAAAAAAATGGATCTTAATTCCGGAATCGGTCAGTTCTGCCAGTTTCCCTAATAATCTTACATGCCCCTTTGGAACCACTTTCCTGTATTCGAACCAAAAGTCGAACATATCACCCACTATGAAAATGGTGGATGTCTCATTTTTAATTTCGTCTAAAAATTCAACGATTTTTTTTTCGCGCACTAAGCTGCTCTTCAGGTCGGGGGCGCCAAGGTGAAAGTCCGAAAGGAAATAAATCTTATTAGCAGATGATTGCATTATTATTTTTCTATCAAAAAAACATACACTTCCTTTGGACCGTGCACCCCTACCACCAGTGTTTTTTCAATATCCGCAGTGCGGCTGGGACCGGTGGCGAAGGTAACCAGAGAAGGAATTTTGTTGGTATATTTTTCTTTTATTAATTGCAATCCGTCCTTAACATCATACACTAGCTGGTTCGTATACGCTACGCAGATATGCACCGACGCATACACGCTTGTTAATCGGCCGCTTTGCTGTGCGGAACTCATAATAATTGTTCCCGTTCGTGCCACTAATGCCTCGCAGGTAGTGAGGGCGGCCTGCGCATTTGTAAGGTCATCGGACAATGCCGTCACCAATGCTTGCGGAAGAATTTGCTTAATGGCATCTTCCTTACAAAAAATATTTTCCCAGTTATTAAAAGCAATAAGCGCATCAAGCTGTTTTCTAAATTCGTTTTCATCAGCACAGTACAAAAATTTGCCGAGCAATTTGGAAAACTGTTCACCAAATTCAATTTCCATATCCTGGTTGCCCGGATTAAAAAGAGCACCCGTTCCCTCGCTTGCCGGAAAAGGAATAGGCGTTGATTGTGTCAACGCCTTTCTTATTTTTTTTAAAATATTTTCTTTTGATGCCGATACGAGCATTAGCCTTGTGTTGCTGGATGATTGGTAATAGTGCTGTCGTATGGTGGAACCCCTTCGCTTATAGTTCCGTTTTCTGCAATATGCTCCGGATCATCATCAACATCAATCGTTTTCCATTCTTTAAAAGGACGTTTGCCTATCAGTTTTTCAACATCACTCTGGAACAATACTTCTTTTACCAATAATTCTTCGGCGAGCAGTTCTACCTGGGCCTTCTTTTCTCTAAGCAGGATCTTCGTTTTTTCGTACGCTACTTCAATCAGTTTTCTTACTTCCTGATCAATGATCTTGGATGTTTCTTCTGAATAAGGTTTTGTAAATGTATTTTCTGCTGACGGATCGTAATAACTTACGTTACCAACTTTATCATTCATACCGTACACGGTAACCATAGAATAAGCGGTTCTCGTAATCTGCTGAAGGTCGTTTTGAGCACCGGTAGAAATTTTTCCAAAAAATATTTCTTCGCTCGCTCTTCCGCCCAACGTCATACAGATCTGGTCCATTAACTGGTCAGTATCGTACAAGTACTGTTCGCGTGGAGTGTATTGTGCATATCCTAACGCAGCTACTCCGCGCGGAACGATGGTTACTTTTAAAAGCGGATAGGCGTGTTCAAGGAACCATCCACAAATGGCGTGGCCGGCCTCGTGATAAGCGATGATCTTTTTTTCTTCAGGAGAAATGATCTTATTCTTCTTTTCAAGCCCCCCGATTACCCGGTCAACTGCATCTTGGAAGTCTTCCATTTCCACGTGTTCTTTTCCTTTTCTTGCGGCGATGAGCGCGGCTTCATTACAAATATTTGCAATATCGGCCCCGGCAAATCCTGGTGTTTGTTCCGCGAGTTTATGAATATCCACTTTAGTGGAAATTTTGATCGGCTTCAGATGCACCTTGAAAATGTGTTCCCTGCCTTTCAAATCCGGTTTGTCAATTGAAATTTGCCTATCGAAACGGCCAGGTCTTAATAAGGCAGTATCCAATACATCAGGTCTGTTTGTAGCTGCAAGTACAATAATTCCGCTTTCGCCACTGAATCCATCCATTTCCACAAGCAGTTGGTTCAGTGTGCTTTCTCTTTCATCGTTGCTCATGACCGCGTTTTTACCGCGGGCACGCCCTATTGCATCAATTTCATCGATGAATATTATACAGGGCGATTTTTCTCTTGCCTGTTTAAAAAGGTCACGTACGCGACTCGCACCAACTCCTACAAACAGTTCAACGAAATCCGAACCCGACATAGAGAAAAAAGGAACCTGTGCTTCACCCGCCATTGCTTTTGCAAGAAGGGTTTTACCCGTTCCCGGAGGACCAACGAGCAAAGCACCCTTAGGAATTTTACCACCGAGGGCAGTATACTTTTTCGGATTTTTTAAGAAGTCAACGATTTCCATCACCTCTACTTTTGCTTCATCGAGGCCGGCAACATCAGAGAAAGTAATATTCACCTTAGTTCCTTTATCAAAAAGCGTTGCGCGTGATTTTCCAATGTTGAAAATGCCTCCTGGCCCGCTTCCACCGGAAGCGCCGCCGCCCATCTTTCGCATCAGCATTATCCATATCAGGATAATAACTAGAAGCGGAAGCAGGAAATTTAATAACGGTCCAAACCACTCGCCTTCCTGCGTGGGCACATAAGGCACTTCAAGGTTGGGATGCTTGTTGAAAATATCGGTAAGTCTTTTTTCAAATTCATCGGCCTTGGTAACCCTGAATTCAAAGTGTGGTCCTTCAGGTTTTACAGTTGGCCAGCCCTTGCTGAGTTTGTCCTTGTAATAAGGTTTTAATAAACTGTCTTTTTTAATATAAACCCTTACGAGGTTTTTATTGGTTACGAGAACAAGTTTCGCCACGTCACCGGTTTCCAGCATTTTGGTGCGGAATTCCTGCTCGGATTCGAGAGGTTTTGCATCTGGTGCAAAAGATCCAAAAAATTGAAAGCCTACCAGTACAGCGAAAATTATCGCCCAAATCCAGTAAATGTTGAAGCGGGGACCTTTTCTGGGGGTGCCGTCATCTTTAGGACGCAATTTTGGAAAGCTCCTATCATTTTGTCTTGAATCATCTTGTGCCATATGTTTACTAAGTTCTTCTTGTCTGGTTAATGGATTTCTTCGGTATCTGCATCTCCCCACATTTCTTCCAGCTTGTAGAACTTTCTGGTTTCGGGCTGCATCACGTGTACAACGATGTTTACGTAATCAACCAATACCCAGTGGCCGCTCTGCTGACCTTCGGATTTATATGGAATCTCTTTAAGGGTTTCTTTGAGATAGTATTCAATGTAGTCTGCAATTGCTTTTACCTGTGTACTACTAGACGCTTCACAAATGATAAAAAAATCGGCTACTGCTTCAGGAATTTTGCGCAAATCCAGTGAAATGATGTTGTCCCCTTTTTTTTCCTGGATGGCGTGAATGACGGATTTGAATAATTTTGAATTCTTTGTTAACCTGCCCGCACTTGTACGTTTACGACGCGTAGTTAAAACTGACAATTGTTCCAATAATCAAAACATTTTTTGTGAATGAATATATTTGGGGGTCATAATAATCAAAAATAGGATTTTGTTCGCACAAAC
>JBDTMM010000187.1:0-5318 GCA_039934275.1 Flavitalea sp.
AAATGCTGCGGCACCATGGAATAACATCTTTGCTTCGCCAACAATTGAAGCAACGTTCCCGGGGTTGGTGAACCAGGCAGGTGCAGCTTCAGGTCTTAGTCTTGTACTAACCAAGATATTCAACGGTGAGTTCACTGCGGGTATGGTTACAGGTAACAACAGTGGCCCCGTTCCTGATGCAGTGTTAGCAGGAGACTTCTGGCTGGATAATACACAGTTGTCTGAGTTCAAGGTTACAGGATTGAACCATTCCAAGAGATACCGTTTTGGATTCTTTGGTAGCTCAGGTCCGAATGGCTGGTATAAGGGTAACTACACTGCTACCTATACTATCAACGGAAGAACGGTTTACCTCAACTCGTGGCTCAATGCCAGCAAGGTGGTTTACATCAGCGATGTGGTTCCTGACGAAAATGGTGAAGTAACGCTCGATTTCTCTACTGTTGCAGCCGCGAACTATGGTTTCAATGGTGGTATATTGATAGAAGATTATACAGATGTACAGGGCGGAACAAACAACAACCTGGTTCTCGATACTACCGGAATGTACAGCATGCTTACGCCTTCACAAGCCAATAAGGCAAAGGCGGCAGCACTTGCGGTATCCACCAACGGAAGGATGTATCCTAACCCATGTACAGATTTTATAAACATCGACTTCAACAACAGTGCTGAAAATAATCGCATCAGTGCGGACATTTATGATCTTTCCGGAAGATTAAGCTACCATAAAGAGTACGGGAACCTGCCTGCAGGTAACAATACCCTTAGAATAAGCACATCGGAAAGTGCAATGACAACCGGGGTTTACATGGTAACATTAAATGTGAACGGAAAGGTTGTACAGGCAAATAAAGTGATCAAAACGAAGAATTAATAATTGGTTATTCCTTGTCCGGATCGGAGGGTCCGCCCTGAACGGGGCGGATTCTTCGCAAAGGAAGGACCCGGGAAATTCGTATCGGGCTGTGGCACAAGGTGCCTATAATAAAAAGGTATATCTTACTCCGAAAATTATTTGCGTGAAACTGAAGGATTTGTTTTTCAATTCTCAAAAAACCTTGGGCAATAGCAGGTATGCATGGATCGATTATGCGAAAGGAATTTGTATCATACTTGTTACTTTCCGTCACGTTCAGGAGGGCCTTCACCCGGCCGGCGCCGAATACGCTTACCCGGGTCTGAAGTTCGCGGACGTGTTCTTTTTCAGTTTTCGTATGCCCCTTTTCTTTATTGTATCGGGCATATTCCTGGGAGGTGCGCTAAGAAAGAAGAGCCTGAACGAATATATCGGCGGAAGATTCAAATCATTAATATGGCCGATGCTGGTATGGGGAGTGCTTCAGATCACGCTCCAACTGATTTTTTCAAAATACGTGAATGTTGACCGCCAGCCCATTGATTATTTGTACCTGCTGATCAAGCCACGACAAATCGAGCAGTTTTGGTACCTGCACACTTTGTTTCTCACAGGGTCATTGTATGCCATTCTGAAGGTGAAGGCTAAATTCAAAATGATTCACCAGGTGTTACTGGGCATATTGCTTTATAGTATTACGGGCATTTTCCGGTATTATAAAATCAACGAATATTTTGGAATCACCGAGCACATATTCCTGCTGGATGTATTCTTCTATTACATCTTCTTTACTATGGGTGACCTCTTCGGAAAGGCCATACTCAACGAAAAGAATTACAAGTATTTCAGTTCAATAAAAACCTTTCTTCTTTTTACACCCGTCTTTTTTATATTGGAATATTATTTTACAACAATCAACATCAATGCAAAGTGGGACTATTATGTTCAGAACCATATGCCCGCGTTGTTCATTTTTGTGGGGCTCATTGGAGGCGCGTTCCTGATTCATTGTTCGTTTTTGCTTCAAAAGCTGGATAAATTGAAGTTTATCAGGGTGGTGGGTTATCATTCTTTGTACATCTATGTGATCCATCTTATGGTTACAGCCGCAACCAGGATTGTGTTCCGATCAGTGTTTCACTATGATCATTTTTTCGTTTTACTTATCGTCAGCACAATATTAGGTATCGGAGTTCCGATTATATTTTTCAACCTTACCGACAGGCTTGGTATGTGGTGGCTGTTTACGCTTAAAAACCCCAATGAGGGCAAAAAAGGTGAACATGGCGCCTGGAAGACTGGTCCTGGAAAAATTGCTCCTGAAGAGCCTATTCAAAGGATCAATCCCCAGGTGATTGAGAAAAATTAAAGCAGAACATTTCAACAATCGGGAACATCTAATGCAGCAAATTTCTCCTCCGGCAAAGGCTAAGATCTTTTTTCCCAACCTCGACGGATTGCGTTTCTTTTCATTCCTGGTGGTATTCCTGTATCATGGTTCGCTGTCAATATTCAGTTATTTAAAGGACGATTCTACCCTTTTTCGCGTTTTAAAGTTTCTTTTTCAACACGGAAATCTTGGCGTAAACTTCTTTTTTGTGTTAAGCGGCTTCCTGATTACGTACCTGTTAATAAAAGAGAAAGAAATTACAGGCACCGTTCATGTGCCCAATTTTTATGTTAGAAGAATTTTAAGGATCTGGCCATTATACTACCTGTGTGTGTTCCTTGGGTTTGTGGCATTCGGCATATTGAAGAAGATGAGCCACGAGCCTATTGCGGAAAATGCGAACCCCATCTTTTACCTATTATTTTCTGCCAACTTCGATATTATGCACACCTGGCCCGATAAACCGGATGCATTGTTGCTGTCGGTACTTTGGTCGGTTGCGGTAGAAGAACAGTTTTATCTAACCTGGCCGCTGATATTGAAGATCGTTCCGCTGAAATATTTTAAATACGTTTTCCCTTCCATCATTGCTTTTTCATTGATATTCCGTTCATTTCATACGGGAGACAACGACCATGAATTTGCGATCCGTTATTTTCACACTTTTTCCGTGATAGGAGATATGGCACTTGGAGGATTGTTCGCATACCTGGTGTCGTATGAAAATAAATTCAAACGGTTCATTATTAATATTCCAAAGTCGGGGCTGATACTTTTGTACCTGCTTACACTTGGTGTTACTTTGTATAAAGACGTTCTTTTTCCCCCGGGGATTCCTGTAATATTCGAAAGACTTGTGATTGCCGTTTTTTTTGGTATGATCATCCTTGAACAGAACTATGCAAAAAATTCTTTCTTTAAAATGAGCCGGTTCAAGCTGATGAGCAAGCTGGGCATATATACTTATGGTTTATACTGCCTGCATTTCCTCGGACTGTATTTCGCAATAAAAGTGATGAACATCATGCGGCTTAACGGATCTTTGCCATGGGTTGCTTTTGCGATGATCAGTTTGGCGCTGATGCTTTCGGTGATTATCAGTTTAATGTCTTATCATTTTTACGAAAAATGGTTCTTGCGGTGGAAAGATAAATTTGCATTTATTGTGAAGAAATAATTTCGATATGAGGTATGCAGGAAAAATCCCGGGGGCATTACTGGTGTGGGTGATCTCATATCTTTTTTTTCTCAGTACGCTTGTTACTAACTTCTCAGCTTCACATGACAGTATTCATTATCTGATTGACATTTTAAACAATCAGCACCTCTTTCACGAGCATCATTTATTGTATCATTTCCTGGCAAATAAATGGATGCATCTAATGCATGTCGTTTTCCCAGGTATTGATGAACACTTTTTAATTGAGTCGTTCACCTCGCTATGGGGAAGCAGCGCGCTTTGCATGGTGTGGTTGTTTTTGAGAAACAGGTTTAATTTATTGGCCGCACCAGCTGCTGCAGGTACGGCTGTTGTTTGTTTCTCTTATGGATTTTGGTTTTACAGCGTGAATATTGAAGTGTATCTTCCGCCATTATTTTTTGTACTGTGCTGTTTATATATTCTAACCGGGAAAAATTTTCGGGCAGGCGATGTATGGAAGATCGCAATACTGCACAGCCTTGCGATATTATTTCACCAGGTAAATGTTTTATTTGCACCAGTGATAATATATGTGTTCTTCGCTAATAGATTGCCGTTGAAGTATTGGTTGCAATACATGGCAATTGGAACAATTATTACCCTGGGAACTTACTTTATTGCGGGTTGGATAATAGAAAAGCATCATTCCTTCCCCGAATGGATCCGTTGGATGCAAGGTTATACCGTTGGTCATGGATACTGGCAACCATTAAGTATGAAAACGCCGCTGCACGTTATTACAGGTTTCGTACACGCATTTATCGGTGGACATTTTATTTTCCAGCTTCCGGCAATGGAACACTATCTGCAAAACTCCTTTCAAACGCATGGATTAAATGACGAAGTATTTCTTTCTGATAAAATGTCTTATTTCACAGCAAGGGCCCTCACCGGGTTGTTTGTAATTTATTCGGTAGTGTTTGTTTTTCTTTCCGTTCGTTTTTTTGCGAACTATAAAAAAATAAGATCGCAATTCGGAGTAGTTGTTTCGCCACTATTGCTGTGTATTGTTGTTTACTCGGTATTTTTTTGTTTCTGGATGCCAGAAATTCTCGAATTCTGGATCCTGCAAATGGTGCTTGTCTGGATATTATTGATCGGTACCCTTCCGGTATTGAAATTGCCATTTAAAGTTCCCATGGGTAAGGGTTTAATTTTGCTGGCTGTGATTATGTTTTCCATAAACTATTTTGGTAGCATCCGCTGGTTGCAGGATCTCAGTAACGACTGGTATTATGCGCAGGTTGATAAAATCAGGCACGGCTTAACTTCCGAAGATGTTGTTATTGTAAAAGATGAATGGATATTAAAAGATTTTATTCATCAGTACACCCCCGTGCTTGTGATTGCGGATGATGAAGAGGGATATAATAAGAATAATGCAGATGAATCCATTCGCAGGGCCATTCAAAATGGGAAGAAAGTGTACCTGTACAAACCACCATCCGGACCCGCGGGATCATTTGGTTCGTGGGAACTCATTCGATCTTATTAAAAATATCTATCGGTGTTTCGCAAAAAATAATGCGTTCATCAAGCGGTTCGTATAGAAACCCTTCCAATTCGAGCATTTTTAAATGGGTTTGAAGAAAATTATAGAACCCCCCTGAATTTAAAATGAAGATCTTTTTATCGTGAATTTTCAACTGATTCCAGGTGATCATTTCAAAAAATTCATCGAGTGTACCGAATCCACCGGGTAACACCACCGCAGCATCACTCATATCGTACATCATCTTTTTTCGGCTATGCATGTCCGGTACTATAGCAATTTCAGAAAGTCTTTCGTGCTGCTGTTCCCATTCTATTAAAGCCTTTGGGATCACTCCCAGTACTTTACCCTTATTTGCCAAAACCGATTCGGCAAC
>JBDTMM010000188.1:0-5284 GCA_039934275.1 Flavitalea sp.
TAATGGACTGCTGTCTATGCGGCTGCAAGTAAATTTCTTACCTTCGCGGGCATGTTTATCAAACAATTATATACTGAATGCCTGAGTGAGGCCGCATACTTTATTGAAAGCAATGGAGAGGCCGCGATCGTAGATCCACTCAGAGATATCGACGCATACCTCGAGCTCGCAAAAGAAAGAAATACCACCATTAGGTACATTTTTGAAACACATTTTCACGCCGATTTTGTGAGCGGTCACCTCGACCTGCAAAAAGCAACAGGCGCCACAATCGTTTACGGACCGAATACCGAAACAAGCTTCCCGATCCATCTCGCAAAAGACGGAGAAGTTTTTCCACTCGGACATGTTTCGCTAAAAACTATTCATACTCCTGGTCATACACTTGAGTCGACTTGTTATTTACTGAACGATGAAAATGGAATCCCGAAAGCATTGTTTACCGGCGACACCTTGTTTGTAGGTGATGTTGGCCGCCCGGATCTCAGCAGCGGAAACCAAACCAAGGAGCAGCTGGCTTCAATCATGTACGATTCCCTCCATGATAAAATACTCACACTGCCCGATTCCGTAGTAGTTTACCCCGCGCATGGTGCAGGCAGCAGTTGCGGAAAAAACCTGGGACCGAATACTACAAGCACTATCGGTGAGGAAAGAAAAACAAACTACGCATTGCAGCCACAGAGCCGTGAGGATTTTATAAAATCTGTTACCGAAGGACTGGATGCACCGCCACAATATTTTCCTATCAACGCGCGCATAAACAAAGAAGGATACGAAAGCCTTGTTAATATCCTGGACGATGCCCTTGAAGCATTGCCTCTCGAAGAGTTTAAAAAGCGGATCAGTGTCGATGGAACCATCATTCTCGATACAAGAAATGCCGATACTTTTATCCGGGGATTTATCCCGGGTTCGATCAGTATTGGACTTGAAGGAAGATTTGCAGAATGGGCCGGTGTACTACTGCCGTTTGACAAACCGTTTGTTTTGGTTTGCGACAATGGACAGGAAAAAGAAGCATCGGTGCGTTTGGCAAGAGTTGGTTTTTCATTGATAAAAGGATACCTCAGGGGCGGATATGAAACCTGGAAAAATGCCGGGGAAAAAGTGGATATGGTGGTGGATGTAGAGGCGGATGAACTGGCCATGGATATTCCATTCGACCCGAACCTTGTAGTGATTGACGTGAGAAGAGAAACAGAATTTGGTAACGGTCACATTGAACATGCGATAAATATTCCTCTGGATGATTTTATCGATCCCGCAATAATGGCCGACTTCCACGACAAGAATAATTTATACATCCACTGTGGCGGCGGATACAGAAGCATTATTGCTACATCGCTACTGAAGCGACAGGGTATTCATAACATTCGTAACGTAACTGGAGGATGGGATAAAATAAAAGAACAGAAGAATATTAAAATTGTAAAAGAGATCAGCGTTCTTAATTAATATAGCGGCTCATTTGGTCCGGGTTGTTGGTCTGTGATCCACATTTTTTCATATTTCGGGTTATATATACTTTTCCATCGGCGATGACTCCATAACCACCCAGAAGGATTTTCCCTGATGGCTCTTTCAAGGTAGTCCGCATATTGTTTCGTGATGGCTCCTTTGGGTAAGGATGCAGGATCTTCCGTACACAATTCATAATCAAATTTGTAATAACCGCGTTTTATTTTAATGATCCTTGCAAAAAAAACGCTCAGGTTCCCTGCAACTGCTCCGCGCTCGGGACCGCGCAGAAAAGGAGCTGGCCTGCCGAAAAAATTAAGCCAGTATGCGCGTGAAAGATCGCCCGGCACCTGGTCCGCAATTAAGGCAAGCATATACAGCTCATTTCTATAAGGGATCATTTCATTTTTCATGTTCGCTGCGGATAACAACGGGTTATTGGTAGATGACCTTATCTTGTACATCAGCCTTTCGAAAATTTTATTTTTTATAGGCAGATATACCATTAGCATCGGGTACGATGACATGTCGGTGGTGGCAATGTTTCCCACTTCCCAGTTAAAAAAGTGGCCGAGGTTTATCTGGCTTTTATTTCCCTTTTGGAATTGTGTTTGCAGCAGTGAACCATCATAGTGAAAATGTTTACGCGCGAATTTTACACCCCCTGATATCAATTTTATCGACTCGATAAAATTGTCGGTGAAATTCAGGTAGAAGTCTTTTTCAATCCTTTTTATTTCTGCCGGAGACTTTTCAGGAAAGGCAATTTTCAAATTTATCCTTACCACTTTTGTACGGTAACCAAATACGCGATATAAAAGGAAATAGGCGAAATCCGAAAACAGGAACAGCATTTTCAATGGAAGCAGTGAAAAAAGATAGAGGAGACCATATACAATGTAATACATCGGCTTAGGTATTGACCCATTTTTTTGCTTCCTGTTCCACATGGTGCAACTGCACCTTCACTTTAAATTTATTTTTCAGGTGGCGCGCAAGACTTTCTGCTGCAAATACGCTACGGTGCTGGCCACCCGTGCAGCCGAAACTGATCTGCAAACTTTCGAATCCTCTTTTTATATAATCCTCAACGGAAATATCCACGATAGTGAACACGCTGTTTAAAAACTCCGGCATTTTTGTGCGTTGTTCAAGATAATCCTTAACAGGTTTATCGCGGCCCGTTAATGGTTTAAATTCTGTTTCCCTGCCGGGGTTAAGAATCCCGCGGCAGTCAAAAACAAAACCTCCGCCATTACCTGATTCATCATTGGGCAATCCCTTTTTATAAGAAAAGCTATTGATGCGTATGAGCAGCGGCGTTAATTCGGTGGCCTGGATTGGGCTGAACCTTCCAGCGATTTTATCTTCAACCATTAATTTCAGAAGCCGGTTGAATTCGTTGAGTTCGATACCAGAGTTCCAGATTGATAAAAAACTTTTAAGATTTTTTAATGCGAGCGGAATGCTGGTTAAGAAATGTGCCTTTCTTTCAAATAATCCTCTGAAACCATAGGCACCGAGCACCTGCAGTAATCTTATTAACACATAGCCGTTGTATTGACTTACGAATGAATCGCGGTTAACCGGTTGCGGTAGTATTTCTTCTACACAACCGATATAATACTGGAGCAATTTATTTTTCCATTCATCGGGAAGTTCTGCACGGGCCTGCCACAAAAGCGAAGCAACATCATATTGAAGTGCACCCTTCATTCCACCCTGGTAGTCTATAAAATGCGGCTTTCCGTCGAGTATCATCAGGTTGCGGCTTTGAAAGTCACGAAACATGAAATATTTTTGATCGGCTGTAGTAAGAAAAGTACTTAACAGTTCAAATTCTTCCAGCAATTGGTCCTTGTCATACGGCAACTGGAGCGTATCGAGAAAATAATATTTGAAATAAAGCAGGTCGCTGAGGATGGCCTGCTTGCCAAATTCTTTACTGGTGATGCATTTATTGTAATCGAGGCCTTTGTCGCCGTTGATCTGTAAACCTGCAAGCTCTTTTAACGACAACTGGAACAACCCGAATACTTCATCGCTATACCCCAGTTCATCGAGTTTGTTCAATAAGGAAACATCTCCAAAGTCTTCCTGGATATAAATAGTGTAATCAGCACTGACTGCAATGATTTCAGGAACGGGTGCCGCACCTTTAAAGTGCCTGCTGAAATATATAAAAGTGTGGTTCTCTTTTATATTGTTTCCATGCGTGGCAATAAAAGTAGTATCGTTTGCAAACAGCCTGAAATAGGTCCGGTCACTGCCACTCTGCGGCAATTTTTCAATCCTGTTCAAATTCAAAGCCACCGACGATTCGAACAACGCTCTTATTTCGTTCAATACCTGCTCCATAGTGTGGCGCAAAAATAAAGTATTAAACCATCACCTGCTGCTCCCACCTGCGCGCTGGTTCTTATCATCCAAACCGGTTTTACGCTCGCGCTTGGCCTTAGCCTGTGTGTTTCCGAACCTGTGAAAAATAATTTTGCAGTCCTGCATCAATCGACCACATCCTTTTATTCTGAAAGATTCCTTCCCAAATGGAAGGAGAATTGTAGAAACTAAGGAATGGTTGTCATCCTTATCGACCAGCACACCCGGAGATTTTCTTGCTAATTCCAATGCATTCTGGCCAAGTGCTGGATACTTCCTTCAACATTCATCAACATTTTATCGGCCTTTATTTCAATACCCTGTTTGTTTGCGGTTATGGTTACCTGTTGCAGGTTGGAGGAAAAGTGGTCAAAATGACCATTTCGAAAACTTCACCATATTAATTGTAGAATAAATTTCATAATCAGAATTAGGGTTGCATTGGAATTTTTTTTTATATGTTAGCCTTTTAAAGTTAATTTTCCTATAACGATAATACGCATTGGTGCCAAATAGGCATGTTAGAATAATACAGGCATATCATTTGTAATACCATTTAGCAAATAATTTTTCCATGCAAAAGAGGATTTTGGGTTTAGTGCTTCTATTAGTCGGATTGACGGGAATGGGTTTATCAGGGTACATTTTTGTAACTGGAACGGGAGGAAGAATCCATTTATTTGAAGTAACCAGTTATTTGCTATGTGGGGCGACCTGCTTCTTTTGGGGAATTAATTATGTTTATGAATCTGGCACCACTTTTACCAGCAACAATATGAAAGAGTCTCCGGAATTGGAGGAGGCATCTCCTATTCAGCAACAGTGGCGCACGATCCATATATCAAAACAATCTGCTCCACAGGCCATCAGTAAGGTCGCTTCCGAAACGGTTTAGTAGTTTTCCTTAGTACTATACTCACTCAATAATTCTGCAACGAGTGCTGTCCATCCGGTTTGATGGCCAGCTCCCAAACCTTTTCCGCTGTCACCATGGAAGTATTCGAAAAAGAGAATTAGGTCCTCATTGCCTGGCAATTTATAGAACCAGTTGTATTCGTCGTAGATCCTTCTATCTCCTTTTTCATCTAATGTAAATAAGCTGATCACTCTTCGCGTAAGCTCATCGGCAACTTTGCAAAGATTCATCATGTTTCCAGAACCGGTTGGGCATTCCACCCGTAAACTATCGCCATAAAAATTTCCGTAGGTGCGAATAGATTGGATGATGAGATAGTTGATCGGCATCCACACTGGTCCCCGCCAGTTCGAATTTCCACCGTAAATATCAGATGTGGAATCCCCCGGATCGTATCGAATAGTGTATTGCAGTCCATCTACCGTAACGGAATAAGGATGGTTCTCGTGTCGTTTCGATAACGCCCTTATACCACCAGGTGAAAGAAATTCATCTTCATTCAGCAAACGAGCCAGCAAATAAATCAGC
>JBDTMM010000189.1:0-5280 GCA_039934275.1 Flavitalea sp.
ATTGCCGGTACCGGATCCGACATCTATTCAGCAATAACAGGAGCAATAGGCGCTTTGCGTGGTCCTAAGCATGGGGGCGCCAATGAAGTAGCGTACGATATTCAAAGCAGGTACCATTCTGCGGATGAAGCTGAAAAGGATATTCGAAAACGATTGGAAAATAAAGAGGTCATCATTGGATTCGGGCATCCCGTTTATACGATCGCTGATCCTCGAAACGTAATCATAAAAAAAGTAGCCAAACAACTATCCGAAGAAGCAGGCGACATGCTTTTGTACAACATTGCCGAACGCCTGGAGATCCTGATGTGGAAAGAGAAAAAGATGTTTCCCAACCTCGATTGGTTCTCGGCCGTTTCTTATCATTTGATGGGCGTACCTACTTTGATGTTTACACCTCTTTTTGTTGTATCAAGAGTTACGGGATGGAGCGCACATATTATAGAACAAAGGGAGGATGGAAAAATTATTCGCCCAAGCGCCAATTATACAGGACCGGATAACAGAGCGTTTGTTGCGCTTGAAAATCGTACATTAAATATTTCCTTATAAAAATATTACTCCCCTATAATGTCATCACACATCTCAAATGATAGGTCGCAACCGGATAAAGTATTGACGGACATCGTAGATTATGTATTACACTATGAAATTATAAATGATGTAGCCTGGGAAACGGCTCACTATTGTTTGCTCGATACATTGGGGTGCGGATTGGAAGCGCTGACTTATCCTGCCTGTACCAAACTATTGGGCCCTATTGTACAGGGTACGATTGTTCCAAATGGAGCAAAGGTACCCGGAACACAATTTCAGTTAGATCCTGTGCAGGCAGCTTTTAATATCGGTGCGATTATTCGCTGGCTGGATTTTAACGATACCTGGTTAGCTGCAGAATGGGGTCATCCGTCGGATAATCTGGGCGGCATACTTGCCACTGCCGACTGGCTTTCCAGAACATCTGTTGCCAATGGAAAACCAGCATTGATAATGAAAGATGTTTTGGATGCCATGATAAAAGCCCATGAAATTCAAGGCGTACTAGCCTTGGAAAATTCATTCAACAAAGTAGGTTTAGACCATGTTATTTTGGTAAAAGTGGCTTCTACGGCTGTAGTTGGAAAATTAATAGGGCTCACGCGGGATGAGTTAATCAATGCAGTTTCTCTGGCATTTGTTGACGGACAATCTTTAAGAACCTATCGTCATTCTCCAAACACAGGCAGCCGTAAGTCATGGGCTGCGGGCGATGCTACATCGCGCGCCGTACGTTTGGCACTGATCGCAAAAACGGGGGAGATGGGTTATCCATCTGTTTTAACAGCTAAAACCTGGGGGTTTTATGATGTGTCCTTCAGGGGAAAAGAATTTAAGTTTCAGCGTGACTATAGTTCTTATGTGATGGAAAATGTATTATTTAAAATTTCTTTCCCTGCTGAATTTCATTCCCAAACTGCGGTGGAAGCAGCAATAACACTGCACGGAATAATAAAAGCATCAGGAAATTCAACTCATGATATCAAAAGGATCACTATTCGCACACACGAGGCCGTTATCCGCATTATTGATAAACACGGAGCACTAAACAATCCAGCCGACAGGGACCATTGTATCCAGTATATGGTTGCTGTACCATTGATTTACGGAAGGCTGACTGCAGCTGATTATGAAGACAATGTTGCATCGGATACCCGCATTGATATATTGCGTGAAAAAATTACCTGTGTGGAAGATCCACAATTTACCAAAGATTACCTCGATCCGGAAAAACGCTCAATTGCGAATGCTTTGACAATAGAATTAAATGACGGAACAGTGCTGGATGAAATACTGGTAGAATATCCTATCGGACACAAAAGCAGAAGAAAGGAAGGAATTCCTGAGTTATTGAACAAGTTTAAAATCAATTTAGCAAGGAAATTTCCGGAAAAGCAGCAGCAAACCATTTTACACCTCGCTTTGGATTATCGCAGACTCATCAATACTCCGGTTGACGAATTTGTTGACCTGATGGTAATTTGATTTATTTAAAAATTAAATCTATACAGCAGAACATTGCAAGAACCGTTTTATGGCTTACCCTTGGCCATTTGAAAGCATCTATGTCAATCCCTGTTTTGGATACACGGCGCTGGATCATTTCTACAGCAAAAATGAAGCATGTATCATCATCCGGTCATTCGCTTTTACAATTCCATTAGCCAGGTTTTGCGACATGGGCGTTTGCCAGTTGGCACCAATGGAAATATTTTTAAAAGTGGTTTCCAGTCCAATCGTCCCAAGCAACAGTCTCCCTCCGGAAATATCGACAGATAAATGAGTATCCACATCGCGTTGTGAATTTTCGAATTGTACTCCAGCATTCGGAGCGACAGTGACGACATTTTTAATTCTGAATTTATAATAGGCCTGGGCATTGCTGCTTATTTTATTTCCGTAGGAGTAATTGTATTTGTTGGTGGTATTCATTTTATAACTGGCGGCCAAATTTATGCCCGCATCCTGCAGGCGTATATCGTACATGGCATTGACCGAAAAATCAACACTGCCTGTGCCCAGCTGAAACAAATTAGCATTATCGTTTGAGGAGGATTTATCTTTTGGATTATATTTTCCGGTGGGCAATTTTATTCCTCCGCCTACCCATAGCGTTTGAATAAGCATTTTACTGTTTATCACCGTTTTCTGGCTGTTGATCAACTGGTATAACCCGGACACATTAATATCACTGATGCCATTTTTTGTTTGAGAAGTTCCCTGGTTTAGTTTTTCGTTAAAACTATAGGGAACAGCAGCCATAACCCTGAAATTTTTAGTGATATTCCAACCGCCCCATACTTCTACTGTCCTGTAAAGTTCATTCGTAGTTAGATAGGTAGTCGCTCCGCCGATACCCACATGTGTAAAAATTGAATTGTAACGATATCGTAGTCCAATAATTCTTTTATTAAAATCCGGCAGGATGCCGAGGTAGCTGTTGCCGACACCACAACCACAAATATCACAGGCCATGGAGCAAAAAGGCGCCATCATTACTGCCAATATTACCAGGTATTTTTTCATCGTTTGTTTTCTTGTTTTATACTGGTTACGAATGATTCACTGCAATGCAATATTTTCTTCGCTTCAACATATCATATTGTTTGCAGAAAGTATTGGATCATACAATAATTTTCTTCCTAACTCGAATCCATTTTTCGTGACCGGGTTGGTTGAGAAATGATAGGCGGTTTGTGGAAAATTGTCTGGCTTTTCAAAACCAGGGAAATGTTCAATATCCTCCTTATTACAGGCAACGATGCCCGCAATAAGGAGAAGTATGATCAGCCAATGCTTTTTGTACATGCTTTAATTTTCGGTATGATCGTGGCGTATCATGGTAGAATAATTGTTGGCAATAGTGGTGCTGAAATCATCAAACATCACCATTGGATATTGTGCGATGCTTACTTCGCCGGTGCCCGTAAACATTTTTAATACATCCACGAACAGGTGAATATTGGTTTCCTTTCCAGCCTTAACTTTTGGCGTGCCCCTTACCGTTAGGTCGAGCGTCACCTGCTTTAAATTATTAAGCGTTTTAGAACTATACCCACCAAAGCCACCAATATGGTACATAAAGGTTCCTCCCGCAGAAGTGGAGGCGGTGGAAGTTCCTTCCATTTTAAAGAAAATGTACCCACTGTTCCAGCCCCAGTACATATCTCCGCCATCTGCAGTTGGATCGAGGATGCCCGTTCTTTTACTAATGTCACTTGCACTGCGCAGGCTATCCACACCAATTATAAAGCTTACGGATTTGTATTCTCCTTCAGGTACGTGAAGAATGGGTTCGTGTGTTTCTTCATTACTTTCGTCAATAAGAAAATAACAACTGTCCTGCGGCACGGTATATACTGTTCCATCAATATTAGTCAGTGCAAAATTGCTGACATAATATTTTAGTTTGGTGATGCTTAATTGCTCGCCGGCAGCGTTGGTATAACTACCGGTATTCAGTTGTAGGTCGGAGGAGCCCGCAACGTTGTCGAATTCTATAGATAGATCGGCCTTTACACTTGAGTTAAAAGCCGGGTTGTTATCTTTTTTACACGCTGTAAAAGTCATAGCCATAACGGCTCCACAAAAGAAAATACGTTTCATGCTGATTGAGTATTTAGTGCTATTGAATTCAATAATAAATAACCCAAACGGGGATATTTAAAAAGGGATAATTTTTACCTTATTGATAAGATAATGAGTACCGTCACGAGGTGATCGAATACAAGTTTCTGCTGCGAGAGTTAATTAAACAGAAGGGGGGTGAAAAATGGGGCGCACGCTTTTTCGTAAAAGTGCATCCTTAAAAGAGGGAAATAAAATGGCTGAGACGTCTGTAAATTGAAAAGTTTGTGAAACGTAAATGGAAGAAGGAATGACTTCGCTTTTGTTTTCTGATTTCCTTTCAGGAGCCTGCTGGTCTTTATGCTCCTGTTCTTTCATTTTTTTCATCAGCAGGCACTGGCCGTTACAATGAAGCAGGGGAAGCATTTTATTTTCGCATTTTTCGGCGAAAGACGCTGTGTTGGCATAATAGTCGAGCACCAGGAAAGTTCTTTCGAAAGTCTGGGTAGCGAAAGCGATCAATAAAAGTATGGCCGTTACACTCCTGAACATGGTTGCGCAAAGATATTACCGGCTGTCCAATAATACTAAGGGATAATAGAATTAAGTTCTAGGAATTAAAAAGTGATATTATTGGTGTTCTTGTGCTCCTCCCCGGGGTTCAGCGGAGTTTACGAGGGAATTTATCGGTGAGCGGCGTGGTTTGTTCTTTTTTCACCAAAGCACTATGAGCTTAGCTGTAAGTTGCGCATATAAGAGATTGTTCTCCGATTCGAAATAAAGGTTGTATTCATACATGACTTTCCAATTGTATTTTTCTCTTTGCCACTATTTAATTTTATTTAAAATAGCTACATCTTTCCTGATACTACTATTTTTTTGAATTGAAAACATGGGAAAAGTCGATTGTCAATGGATAGAGGCTCAAACGATAGGTTTATCGTCGTGATGGCCTCGGTAGGAATTAGTGAATCGATAAGTACAAGTATTACCTAATCCAGCCGTGCGCAAAAAACCAAAACGATCTTCCGCAGGCTGTAGAACTTTTTGATGATTATTTTTATCAACACTGAAATAGTCAATTCCGATTAACGTATAACCATACGCAACCCTGCATTTGAGTAGTCCCGCCCAGAATCGAACTGGGATCTAAAGTTTAGGAAACTTCTATTCTAT
>JBDTMM010000190.1:0-5271 GCA_039934275.1 Flavitalea sp.
CTGATACCTGCACAACCTTATCAGGATCCGCAAACTGGCAAACAAAACTTCGGTTCCATCATTGGCCATTCATTAATCAGAGACACGGCTACTGTAAATAAATACTTCAGCATTCCTGCCGTTGCAAATAATTTTCCCGCAAATTCAAAATTCCTCTGGGGTAAACTTGACAGGGATGCCAATGGAAAATTGCTGAACTATGTTGACCTATACGCTATTCAAACTATTCCCGGAAAGGAAGGCGCATTAATCGAAGGAACTGCTATTGAAAATGCTACACAAAGTTTTGACCCGATAACAAATGACGTGCTTGTAAATATGAGCATGAACAACGCAGGTGCTAGAACATGGGCGCAGATGACCGACAGGTCGTCACGCGAAAAAAGACCCATTGCCATTGTACTTGATGATATTGTTTACTCGGCACCGGTAGCCAGCGAAAAAATTGAAGGTGGCAATTCCAGGATCACAATGGGTAAAGGCAAAGGCGCCGGAAATACCCAGCTTGTGGTAAATGAAGCACAGGATCTTGCGAACGTATTGAGTGCAGGTAAACTGGACGCACCTGCAAGAATTGTACAGGACCAGGAAGTGGGACCCACTCTTGGTGAAGACGCTGTACGTGGTGGAATACTTTCTTTTTCCATAGCATTTGGAGTAATATTCCTCCTAATGCTTATTTATTATAATACTGCGGGTATCGTTGCGAACATCGCATTGATATTAAATCTGCTTTTCACCATAGGGGTACTGAGCGCACTTGGTGCAACCTTAACCGCACCGGGTATCGCGGGTTTGGTATTAACTATCGGTATGGCAGTGGATACGAATGTGTTGATATTCGAGCGTATAAAAGATGAGCTTGGGCGGGGAGCCACTCACCAACAGGCCGTTAAACTCGGTTACAGCAGGTCGCTGCCCCCCGTACTCGATGCCCACATCACCACGTTGTTAACCGCTATCATCCTCGCGATCTATGGTCTTGGGCCAGTATTAGGATTTGCGACCACACAGATACTCGGTATACTTCTCTCATTGTTCTGCGGAATTTTGGTATCGAGATTGATTACCGATTTCTACACTACTAAGGATAGGCACTTTAAATACTTCACCAACATTTCAAGGAAGATATTCCACAAAGCGAATTTCAATTTCGTTAAGTACAGAAAAGTAACTTATTGGATATCAGCTTTGGTATTGGTGCTAGGTATTTCCACTTTTTTCAATGGCTTTAAAGAAGGCGTTGAATTCAGTGGTGGACGCAGTTACATCGTAAAGTTCGACAAGCCTCAAAAGGATGAAACCATCCGAAATGCACTGCAGAAAGTATTTACTGAGTCGCCAACCGTAAAATCATACGGGCCTAATAACGACCAGTACGATATTACCACCGATTACATGATCCAGCAGGAAGGAAAAATTGCCGATTCCGCTGTACTTACCATTTTGTACCAGGGGTTAAAACCTTTGCTACCAGCTACGGTAACCAAAGATCAGTTCAAAGCGAAATATATACAGGGATCGAAAAGAGTAGATCCTACCATTTCTGATGATTTAAAATCAGGAGCAAAGTGGGCAACGTTCTGGTCGCTGTTAATTATTTCACTTTATATATTTATACGTTTCCGTGACTGGCGCTATTCGCTGGGAACCATAGTTTCATTATTACATGATGTGTTCGTGACGCTTATTGTGTTTTCGTACTTTAAAAATATTGTTCCTTTTCCGTTGGAAATCGACCAGCATTTTATAGCTGCGATATTAACGGTGATCGGTTTCTCTATGAACGATACTGTGGTGGTGTACGACAGGATACGTGAATACAGTCATCAGTTAAAAGGTGCAGATAAAGCCACTATTATCAACCGAGCGATCAATGATACCTTAAGCAGAACGGTGATGACGTCACTGACCGTGTTCCTTACCATCCTCATTTTGTTTTTAGTAGGTGGTGAAGTAACCAAGGGGTTTGCATTCGCCATGTTGATGGGTGTTATCACCGGTTGTTATTCATCGATCTTTGTGGCAGCTCCGATTTTGATTGACTTTGGAAAAAACAGGCCATTGGGTGACACGTCTACTCTTCCGCCAAACGATGTGGCAAGGAAAAAAGCGGCACTTGCAAAATAATCAGGAACTTTAGCATATGAAATTCCTCACCATCATCATAACAAGTTTTAAAATGGCGGTTGAGGAATTTCGTTCTAATAAATTAAGGACGTTCCTTTCTCTTTTTGGCGTTACCATCGGTATATTCTGTATTATTAGTGTACTATCAACGGTTGACAGTCTCGAGCACGCCATCCAGGGCGACATAAAAAAGCTTGGATCGAATACGGTTTATATTGATAAATGGGAATACAAAGGCGGTGGCGATGATTACCCGTGGTGGAAATATGTAAACCGTCCTTCACCACAGTTTGCAGAAGTGGAACTCATCCGAAAAAAAGTTCCCGCAGCAAAAAATATTGCGTTCGAAGTAGAAACCTCGGATGCTGTTGAAGTGGATAATGGCATCCTCAATAATGTTCAATATTACGGCGTGTCTGAAGATTTCTTCGCGATACAATCTGTAGAAATCGTCGACGGAAGGCCACTAGAACAAAAAGATTTTGAACAAACCACCAATTCGGTGCTGATGGGTTATACGGTTGCCACCGAGTTATTCGGCAGGCCTGAAAAAGCCGTTGGATCGTTGATTAAATTGAAAAAAGATAAAATAGGAGTAGTTGTTGGGCTGATAAAAAAACAGGGAAAGAGTATAATGGAAATGTGGGATTACGATAATTGTATCCTGATCACTAACGGATTCCTTGGACAAATGGTTCCCGAAAAATGGTCGAACCCAAAAATCATTGCGCAGGCTGGCCCAGGGGTTTCCACTCAAATGCTTACGGATGAATTGATGGGAGCCATGCGGTCATTAAGAAAATTAAAACCATCACAGGAAGAAAATTTTGCACTGAACGATATTGATTCTTTCAGCAAATTTATCAACGATATTTCTAACAACGTTAGTATTGGAGGATGGGCCATTGCGGCCCTCTCTTTAATTGTGGGAATGTTTGGTGTGGCAAATATTATGTTCGTGACAGTGAGGGAAAGAACACCGCAGATAGGCCTGAAAAAAGCATTAGGTGCAAAACGCTCCACCATACTTACGGAGTTTTTACTTGAGTCTGCCTTTCTTTGTATTCTGGGCGGGCTTATCGGTTTGTTACTTGTTTATATTCTCGTTACCATATTTTCTGCGATTTTGGGATTCCCGTTATATATTTCTTTTAATATTATGTTGCTCGCCATTGGCATTTGCATTATTGTGGGGGTGCTGGCGGGTATAATACCGGCATCAGTTGCGGCCAAAATGGACCCCGTAGTAGCAATAAGATCCAAATAAATAAATTTGAGCACCATTATTCTTGCGATAGAATCTTCCTGTGATGAAACGGCGGCTTCTGTTTGCCAGGATGGAAAAATATTATCCAACCTTATTGCTAACCAGGATGTACATGCGCAGTTTGGCGGGGTTGTTCCCGAGTTGGCATCACGCGCACATATGCAGAATATTGTTCCCGTAGTGGATGCCGCATTGCAAAAATCGGGGGTGGATATGAATGATATTAATGCGGTAGCGTTTACCCAATCACCGGGCTTAATAGGAAGTTTATTGGTGGGCAGCCAGTTTGCAAAATCCCTTGCATTAAGTTTGGGTGTTCCTCTGATTGCAGTGCACCATATGCAGGCACACGTCCTCGCCAATTTAATAAATGATCCAAAACCTGCATTCCCTTTTTTATGTCTTACGGTCAGTGGCGGGCACACGCAAATTGTGGTGTGCTCCTCTCCTGCTGATCTGAAAGTGATTGGGCAAACGCTTGACGATGCGGCCGGTGAGGCATTTGATAAATCTGCAAAATTATTGGGACTGCCCTACCCTGGCGGACCGCTTATTGATCAAAATGCAAAATTGGGTGATCCAAAAAGATTTGCTTTTCCGGAGCCACAGATCACAGGACTTGATTTTAGTTTCAGTGGATTAAAAACTTCTATCCTGTATTTTATAAAGAAGGAGGTTGCCCTTGATGCGGATTTTCTTAAAAACAACATGAATGATGTGTGTGCGTCTATACAGCAACGGATCGTTTCTATCTTACTAAATAAATTTAAAAAAGCTGCTGAGCAAACCGGGATAAGGAACATATGTATTGCGGGTGGTGTGTCGGCCAATAGCGGTTTGCGATTCGGGCTAACCGAAATGGGTATTCGCAATAAATGGAGCGTATTTATCCCTCCTTTTGAATACTGTACCGACAATGCCGCAATGATTGCCATAGCGGGTTATTATAAATATCTTGCCGGAGAAAAGGACGAATTAAGTGTGAAGGTAAGCGCGAGGTAAAAGTTATTTTACACCGCCATATTCTTTCAGGTAAGCATAATTATCGGTGATCTTTCCATCTTTCACCATCGTTGCCCTGTTTATAACGGATGAACCTGCATCGATCAGATCGGCAAAAATGTGTTTCAATAACTGCTCACCAAAATATCGCGATGCATCGCGGGGCAATTCATTTGGTAAATTGCCTACTGCCACCAGGTCTATCGATCCGTCTATATATGGTGCTGTTTTTTTCAGTGATATTTTATTCACGCCATAAACAGGATCTTCAATGGAAGTGTCGCCGAGATTGCAGGGAATGGAACCACCCTGGTCGTCGGTGATATCGGAAATAGTTTTTATTCTGAAACCAGGTTCCAGCATCTGTTTATTCTCGAACAATCTTGGAATGTTTTGATCCCAGTAAATACCGTTGATCAAAAGGTCGGTTACTTTTGTGTAGGGATAAAACAGGCAGTCGTATTTTTCCGGGGTTTCGTGAAATTCTTCGCGGTTGTATATTCCGCCCGATTGCGGTGTATACAGATTGCTGCCTTTGAGTTGAGTAAAAACCGCGTATGAGTATTCCCGTGAAAGGTATTCGGCGGGTTCCACTTCTATTACTTCAAGAAGATTCATGATTTCAATAATGCCATGAGCCACGCGGCCGGAGCCGGTGATCGCAATTTTTATGGGGGGAAGTTTTAGTCCGAAGTAGGTATGAATAAGTTCGCGAAAGCTTTTTTGTTTGTACACTCTTTCGAGTGAATATGCGCCGGTTTTTTCTCCATAGGCCATAATGCCATTGTGTGCGCCTACCACGCCCGCAAAGAACCCGAAACCGAGGATACGCTGTCCGTCTTCGTGCTCCATACATTCATAATCGATAAGCG